>JAQVDY010000014.1 GCA_028698215.1 Actinomycetota bacterium
TAGGTATGGGCCATAAATCCTTTTGGTTACAAAGTTCAGCTAATGATATAGGTATTCGGCTTTAATTACAATTAAAAGTTGAATAAAACTTCACAGCCAGCAATTTTAAAAAGTAAGCCTCTTTTGGATTACTAATTTTAAAGATGCTATCTAAATGACGACGACCCTTATGGCTGTCCCCATATATTATATATTCAACAGAAAATGCTGCCGAGTCTTTCTTGTATTCTTTGACAATGGCAAAGAATCTTGTTTTTCCAATACCCAGCACTTTCTGTATATCGACCCTTTTTATCTTCTTTTCCACATACCTTGCTAGTAGATCTCTTATTTGTTTATCAGAGAACTTTTTATGTAACTGAGCCATAATATTTTGACCTTTCTATTTTTGGTCAAAAATTATAACTCATGTAGGGTGTTCACTTTTAACTTGTAGATCGTAAATAACGGTTCACTTTTAACTTGTAGATGACATTAAGCAATATGTGCTTGACAAAACCCCCAAAATTATTTAGCATTCTAATCTTTAGAAATCTAAATTAATTATGGCACAGCAAAAAGGGATAAAAGTTATACTGGATATTCTTAAAGTCCTGTATTCCTTAAAGAGGAATCTGGCTGGAGATATAAATGAAAAGGTCAAAGGCCATGACGTAGGCAGGTCGGAAGTTATATCTATAATGCATATGTATGTCCAGGGCAAAAAAAATATGGGACAACTGTGCCAGGATGTGGACCTGAAATCAGGAAGCCTTACTTCGGTTATAGATAACCTGGTAGCCAAGGGTTATGCTAAAAGGGAATATGATGCCAATGACCGCAGGAAAATAATTGTAGGGCTAACCGGCAAGGGGCAAAACCTGGGAAAACAAGTATGTGATTATGTGGAAGCCCATGCTTATGGGAAGATAGGGCAGCTTAAACCAAAAGATAGGGAAGAATTCTTTCATGCTATTGGGAAGCTGCAAAGCATAGTGGAAAGTTTTGAAAAACATGAGCTTAAAAAATAAAAGGAATATAGATAATCTACACAATAAGAGGATCGGCCCTCTTTTGGCTAAACTGGCCATCCCGGCTACCATCGGTATGCTGGCCAACAGCCTGTACAATGTGGTAGATACTATTTTTATCGGCAGGGGAATAGGTACATTGGCCATTGCCGGGGTAGGCATAGTATTTCCTATCCAGATGATAGTTATGGCCTCAGCTCAACTGGTAGGGCTGGGTTCAGCTTCCATGATTTCCCGCAGGCTGGGAGAAAAGGATTACGAGGGTGCCTCCAGGGTAACAGCTAACTCTTTTATGGCGGTAACCATACTGGGATTGGTGATAACTGCAATAGCATTGATATTTCCTGATGCCATATTAAGACTGTTTGGAGTTACCCCCAACATATACCCTTATGCCAGGGAATACCTTTCTACCATAACCCTGGGCTTTGTATTCTTTCCTTTTTTAGTGTCCACCAATAACCTTATCAGGGCAGAAGGGGACGCTAAAAACTCCATGATAATAATGCTTCTGGCTACCGGTTTAAATATTGTGCTGGATCCAATATTTATCTTTGTATTCGGCTTGGGTATAAGAGGGGCAGCCTATGCTACTGTTATCAGCCAGTTTGCCGGCTTTCTTTATGCTTTGATTTATTATGTGAGGGGCAAGAGCTGCCTGCATATAAAGCTAAGCCACTTTAAAATCAGGTGGAGCATTATAAAGGAGATAACCAGTCTGGGATTTGCCTCTTTTATCAGGCAGGTAAGCGGCAGTGTACTGATGATAATAGTGAACAATTCCTTAAAGATATACGGGGGGGATATAGCCATTGCCGCCTTTAGCGTCATCAACCGTATTGTCATGTTTGTAACCATGCCCCTGTTTGGCATAGTAGCTGCCGTGCAGCCCATAGTGGGCTACAATTATGGGGCTAAGAACATGTCCAGGGTAAAAGAAGCCTTAAAGGTTTCTATTTTTACTACTATGGTAATAGGAGGGTTCTTCTTTGCAGTGTTGCTGGCTTTTCCTGGTCCCATACTGAGGGTGTTTAGTAATGACCAGGCCCTGTTATCCTTAGCTGCTAATCCTTTACGGATTTTAATGCTTCTATTTCCCTTAATAGGCTTTCAAGTCATAGGAGCTGGCTTTTTCCAGTCTATCGGCAAGGCCAATCCCTCTATCATATTATCTATGAGCCGGCAAATACTGTTTTTAATACCATTGATTTTACTGCTGCCCCTGGCCATGGGTATTTCAGGCATATGGTTCTCTTTTCCCATAGCTGATTTTCTGGCAATATTGCTTACCGGATTTTTCCTGCTGCGTGAGTTGAGATTAATGGAAAAAAGAACCGAAATAAAACCAGCTTGCCAGGAAAGCTAGGGCACCCTTATAACTATAATTAATGGTTTGGCAGATTCTCAATATTCTATTCTTTCCTAATAATTTTCTATATAAATTCCATTACATTTATTGACTCAAAATACAGATATTGGTAAAATGTTTAAATATTTAAAACAGAATTTTACTATATGAAACTCTAGGCATTAAACTTCAAGCCTAATAACCAGCCTGGTTTAGGTTAAGTAATATTTTGCTGATATTAGAAAGGGTAAGTGCTATTATTATTAGTATAAAATACTTTCAATTTGAAATACTTTTAGTAAAACCTGGCTATAAAGAGAAGTAATGGAAAATCAGGAAATATTAAAAATACAAAACGTATCTAAAAGTTTTTCCGGAGTTAAAGTACTCAGAAATATTTCCCTTTCCCTGACCAAGGGAGAGACCCGGGCCCTGGTGGGGGAGAATGGTGCCGGTAAATCCACCTTAAATAAGATTATATGCGGTGTATACAACTATGACAGCGGCCAGATTAAATACAAGGGACAGCTGCTGCCCAAGGGTAATCCCATCAAAATGAAGGAAATGGGGATATTTATAATACCGCAGGACCTGGGACTTATGCATAATCTTACGGTAATGGAAAATATCCTATTAGGACGGGAATTCCGCAGGGTCGGTATCAGGAATTTAAAGAAATCCAGGGAAGTTTGCCAGAAGATCCTGGATGATATTGATATAAAGCTGGACCTGGATATACCGGTAAGGGACCTTACCATAGACCAGAGGCAGTTTGTGGCTATAGCCAGAGTTCTTTATGCCAATGCTGACCTGATTATAATGGATGAGCCTACCTCCACCCTTTCTAAAGGAGAGGTTAAAACCCTGTTTAGGATAATTGATAACCTGAAGCAGCAGAATATTACCATTATTTATGTATCCCATAAGATTGATGAGATTTTTGAGATTGCGGATAATGTGACTATCTTAAAAGACGGAAGCCTGGTAGAAACCACCCCTATAAAAGAAATAACTAAAAATGAAGTTATAAATAAGATGGTAGGAAGGACTCTGTCTAATATATTTCCTCCCAAAAAGGAGGATTTGGATGGCCAGAAGTTAATGACTCTGCAATCGGTGACGGTAAAAGACCATATATATGATATTGACCTGGATATAATAAAAGGCCAGATACTGGGCATAGGCGGGCTGGTAGGTATGGGACAGTCTGCTTTACTTAATACCATATTTGGCATATATAGAATAGATTCGGGAACCATAACCTATGAAGGCAAAAAAATAACCCATGCCAGTCCGGCTCATTCCATTAATAACGGCATCCATTATGTTTCCAGTGACCGGGAAACCGAAATGCTGTTTTTATGCCGCAGCGTTAAGGAAAACATCTCCATTGCTACCATAACTGATTATAAGCAGGTTATGGGTTTAAACAGGGAAAAAGAACTAAACGTTGTAGATGAAAAGATTGATGAATTTAATATAGCTACTGCCGGAAGGAACCAGGAAGTCCAATACTTAAGCGGCGGAAACCAACAGAAAGTCATACTGGCCAGGTGGCTGGTAAACAAGCCCAAACTTTTTTTGCTGGATGAACCCACCCAGGGTATAGACGTGGGGACCAAGGAGGATATATACCAGACCCTAAGACAGCTGGCTAATGAAGGGATAGCCATTGTAGTGGTATTAAGCGACATGATTGAACTGCTGGGTTTATGTGACCGGATTGCTGTAATGTATGAAGGGCGGGTAACCAGGGTTTTTGAAAACAGGGAAGTTAGTGAAGAAAAGATAATGCTGGCTGCCAGCGGAAAAATTGAAGAATAATTTTTAAAAATATGATTGAGGGGGTGGGGTAAAGGTAAATATTTTATAAGCTTACCGGGGTTGTTTTCTAGAATGTAATAGCAATCCTCAATATCAATAAAAAGGAGGAAAAGTGAAAGGTAAACTAAAACTAATATTAATTTCCACATTTCTGCTGGTATTTGTAGTAGGAATGGCAGCCACCTACGGCTGTGCTGCTGAAGAACCAGCAGCTGAAGCTCCTGCTGCTGAAGAACCTGCCGCTGAAGAACCTGCTGCTGAAGAACCGGCAGCCGAAGAGCCAGTTGCTGAGGAACCTGCAGCCGAAGAGCCGGCAGCAGAAGGCGAAAAATTTGTTATTGGCTATGATATATACTGGGTAGGAAATGCCTGGTCACTGCAGCTGGCAGAGGAATTCAAGTATGCATTGGAGCAGGAATATGCTGATATGGTAGAAGAAGTACACTATACCAGCTCTGATGGTGATGTAGCTAAAAACCTGAGCAACTTTGAAGACCTGGTAGCTAAAGGCTGCGATATTATATTTGTTACTCCGCAGACTCCTGATAACCTGGTAGATGCTATAAATGCTGCCATGGATAAAGGAATCAAGGTAATTGTGCATTCAGCACCTATTAACAGCGATAATTATACCGCTTATATCTGTACTGATGACTTTGAGTGGGGCGAATCAGCTGCTACCTACATCGCAGATGCTGTTGGTGGGGAAGGCAAGATAGCTATGATAAACGGCTTGGCTGGTTCAGGCGCTGCTAATGATACTTATGAAGGCGCTATGTCTGTATTTAACCAATATCCGGACATAACCACCCTGCCTGAGGTATATGGAGACTGGGATTTCAGTAAAACCAAGATAGTTATGCAGGACTTGCTGGCTGCACACCCTGACATTGCCGGGGTTTGGACTTTCTCAGAGCCCAGAGCTGTAGTTGAGACCTATATTGATAATGACCTTCCTTTCGTGCCTATTCCATTCCATGGTGAAAACGGTGAAATGAAATTATGGCAGCAATACAAGGATGAAGGCCTGGAAGCACAGGTAGTAGTTAAACCTTCAACCATGAGTGTAGATGCACTGCACATTGGAATGAAAGCCCTCATGGGAGAACCATTTGACAAAGATACCATCATTCCTTCTGACATTTATACCGTGGATGATATCGATAGCCTGATTCTTCCTGACCTACCTGATAAAATCAGGGTTCCGACCTATCTGCCGGAAGAAAAACTAAGAGAGCTGTTTGAATAAAACATGCTGTATGGGGTATCGGGTGGCCATCAAGGCCACCCGATATAAAAGAAATGAAAATTTATAAAAGGACAAAGATTAATGACCACTAACTCTACTGGGTCCGGTTTTAGTTTAAAAAAACTGAACAGATATTCTTCAGTTATCTATACTTATATTTTTTTGATACTGGTTTTTGCCGTTTTCTATATTTTCTTTCCAATTTACCGCTCCTCTGCCAATCTTTCCAATTTGCTGGTACAAATTGCCCCATTAGCCATAGTAGCCATAGGCCAGGGAGTGGTGCTAATAGGGGGAGGGGTTGACCTTTCTATCGGGTCGGTTATTTCATTGACTACGGTGATTGCCGCCAACCTTATGGGCAGCTCCACCGGAGGCATACTGCTGGGCTTAATCATGATTTTTGCCATTGCGGTACTGATAGGCCTGGTTAACGGAGTCATCTGCAATGAAACCCATATCCCGCCCTTGATTGTAACTTTAAGCATGTCTTATGTGGTACAGGGAATTGTGCTGTGGTATAGAAATACCCCTGGAGGATCCGTACCAAGGGCTTTTAGCAGTGCGATTCTTTACCGGGTGGGCATATTATCAGTGCCCCTGGTAATAGTAATAATTGTTTATGCCTTTTTTATGTTCCTTATGCACCGCAGCGTATTTGGCCTTCATACTTATGCCGTGGGTGAAAACGAGACTTATGCCCGTATGGCAGGGGTTAATGTCAAGAAGGTAAGAATTGGCAATTATATCATATCCTCTATACTGGCGGCGGTAGCCGGTTTGATACTGGCCAGCAGGATTGGCTCCGGGGCACCCTTAATCGGGGATCCCTTTACCCTGGATTCATTAACCGGAGCCATAATCGGCGGTATGACTTTTGCCGGGGGAGAGGGATTTATCATTGGCAGCCTGGGCGGCGCTGCTATTGTAGGCATGATGAGCAATGCCTTGAATATGAGTGGGGTAGAGCCTTTTTATCAGTACATATTCAGGGGTGGATTGCTCATACTGGCCATGATAATAAATTCTTTTAAGAGAAGATAGGATAATAACAATATGAAAGATGCTAACCAACAGAATCTGGCAGCTAACCAGAAATTTGATTTCAAGCAGTTTTTTGTCAGGATCTTCCAGAAAAGCGGGGTATATATCTCCCTGGTAATATTGCTGATAATAGCAGGCATACTTTCACCGCGCCTGCTTGAACCCAACCATCTTTTATTTATCCTGCGTATTGCTTCTATCCTAGGCATTATCAGCATAGGGCAGACCCTGCTTATTATTTCCAGGGGTATTGATCTTTCCGTGGGTGCTTCTGCCACTCTTATCATGGCTTTGATTTCAGGTGTTTCCATGGGCCAGAACCGCCTTACTTTCCCGGTTATCCTTATGGCTTTGGCGGTAGGGGTACTGGTAGGGATGGTAAATGGCTTTTTGGTAGTAAGATTTAAAATTTCACCGTTGGTAGGCTCGCTGGGTGTGATGAGCCTTATCACCGGTATCACTTATATATACACCAAGGGATTTGCCCGGGGGGAAGCCCCGGATGCAATTGCCTATATGGGCCACGGCAAGCTATTCGGCTTTCTTCCCGTATCCATAATCATATGGGCAGTTATAGCTGTAATCGTAATCCTGGTGTTAGGTAAAACTTCTTTTGGCCGTTATATATTTGCCTGCGGGGCTAACCCCCGGGCAGCTTTTATGACCGGCATTAACCCTAATAAAATTTTGTTTTACGTATATATGATAAGCGGACTGCTGACCGCTATTGCAGCTCTAATCTGGGCAGGATACCTAAGAAGTCCCACCCTGGTAGGCGGGGAATATTATCCCTTGGATTCACTTACCGCCGTTATTATCGGCGGCACGACTTTTGCCGGTGGCAAGGGCAGCATAATAGGTACCATTGTAGGGGTTATCATAATTTCCCTGTTATCCAGCCTGCTTAACATGCTGGGATTAGGCCAGGGAGTAAAACTGCTTTTCCAGGGACTGATAATAATGCTTATGGTGTTTGCCTATACTGGAAGGAAGACCATCAGCTAGCCTGGTGGATAAGGCAGGCAAAACCTAAAGCTGTTTTTAACAATATTGCTAAGTGTGGCAAATAACTCAACCATGGAGGTAGAAAATGGAACTGAAATCGTTATTTAAACCAATAAAACTGGGCCAGCTGGAAGTGCCTAACCGGGTGGTGCTGGCTCCCATGGGTACCAGCCTGTACAGCCCGGATGACACCTGGCCCCGCAGGACCATTAGATATTTTGAAGAAAGGGCCATAGGGGGCGTGGGACTAATTCTAACCTCTTTTACCAGGGTTCATGATAAACTGGCTACCGGTTCATCTCCATTGACCGGTATCTATGATGACCGGCTGATACCTTCCCATCAGGAAATGACTGGAAAAGTCCATAAACACGGATCAAAGATAATATTGCAGATAGCCCTGCATGGCTGTAAATTCGGGGGAGCAGAGGCTCCTTCATCTATCTATAGCCTAAACTATAATATAAAGCCCAGGGAGCTTACTACCGATGAATTGGACTTTCTAATAGATTGCTTTATAAAAGCAGGAGACAGGGCTTATGAAGCTGGTTATGATGGGGTTGAAGTGCATGGAGGCTACAGCTACCTTATAGGGCAGATGATTTCTCCTGCCTTAAATTTAAGGCAGGATAAGTATGGGGGAAGCTTTGAAAACAGGATGAAGTTTCCTGTAGATATAATAAAGGGCATACAAAAACGGCACCCTGATTTTACAGTGGGCTTTAAATACAGCGCTTATGAATGGCTGCCGGGAGGAGTGGATCTTGACCTGGCTAAAAAAATGGCTGAATATGTAGTGTCTGAAACCGGGGTACACTTTTTGGATATTGCCAGCTCTTCATCTACCACCATGGTTAAAACCAGTAAATATTCCCATGTTCCTCCGGTCTATATTCCCCGGAATACCCTGATGCCATTAGCGGAAGCAATTAAGAAAACAGTGCCTAATATACCGGTATTGGCCAATGGGGCTATCAGTGTACCCCAGGAAGCTGATGAGGCTATAGAGGCAGGAAAATGTGATATGGTGGCAGTAGGAAGGGCATTGATTGCTGATCCTCACTGGGCCAGGAAGGCAGAGTCAGGAAACAGCCGCAGCATTACTCCCTGCATCAGGTGTAACATATGCCACCACCAGCTCTGGCTGGGTACTCCACTCTGCTGTTCTGTAAACCCTTATGTGCTCAAGGAATCCGACCAATACCTGCCTGAGCCTGTAATAAAAAAGAAGGTAATGGTAATAGGGGCCGGCCCTGCCGGCATGAGGGCTGCCATTACTGCAGCTAAAAGGGGCCATGAGGTAACCATCTATGAAAAGAGTGACCATGTAGGAGGAATGATGTATCCGGGAAGCAGGCCAGCGTTCAAGGATGATGTAGGCCGGGCCCTGGAATGGTTTAAATATGAACTGGAGCAGAATAAGGTGGAAGTAAGACTAAACACTACGGTTACCCCGGAACTGGTAGAAAAAACCAATCCTGACGCTTTGGTAATAGCTATTGGAGCTGCCCCCATTATGCCCGACGTACCGGGAATGGATAAACCCCATGTGGATTCTGCAGTAAATATTTTAACCGATATATCTAAATACAAGGGCAGCAAGGCAGTAGTGGTAGGAGGCGGGGAGGTAGGTTGTGAAACTGCCTGCTTCCTGGCGGATAACGGTTATGAGGTAACCCTGGTAGAGGTTTTGAGAGATATACTGGTAGAAACCGAGATCACTGAAATAAAGCTAAGGTTAACCGACCTGATGAAGGAAAAGAATGTCAAGGTTATGACTGAGACCAAACTTAATGCCATCACCGATGAGGGAGCAGAGGTAATAGTACCCTATGATACCCAGATGGGCTTGGCGGAAGGGGGCAGGGAAGAAGGCCTGGATGCTGATTTGGTAGCCATAGCGGTGAACCAAAAAGCAGACCAGGACCTTATAAAGATATTGTCCATGAAAGCCCTGGAGGTTCACACTATTGGTGACTGCGTGAATGTAGCCAGGATAAGGGAAGCAGTAGAGGCTGGAGAGCTAGTGGGAAGAACCCTGTAAAATTAACTGGAGGTATGAATTGAGAATTACTAAAAATATATACCTGGTGGGAAGCGGCCACTATGGGCTTTCCAATGAATTTGACTGCAGCATATATGTAGTAGATTGCCAGGGACAGCTGGCATTGATAGATGCCGGGCTGGGGCGGCAGCCTGAGCTAATTGTGCAAAATATGGAAAACGATGGCCTGGATCCTGAAAAGATATCTGCGGTTCTGTTAACCCACTCCCATGCTGATCATGGGGGAGGGGCAGCCTGGTTTAAAAACAGGTATGGTTGCCTGGTGTATATCAGCAAGGAAGAAGAAGATATTGTAAATACCGGGGATGAAAAAAAGTTGTCCCTGGATGTGGCCAAAAAAAGCGGACTGTATTACCCTGATTACCAGTTTGAGCCCTGCCCGGAAACACGCTCTATTAGTGATGGGGACACCATAGAGGTTAACCAGGTGATTTTTGAATCTATCATAGTGCCCGGACACAGCCAGGGCTCTACTTGTTTTAAAGTGAACCTGGAAGAGGGCCTGGCCCTGTTTACCGGAGATGTAGTATTTGCGGAAGGCATTATAGGGCTGCTTAATTGTAATGGATCAGGCCTGGGGCCTTATCGGGAAAATATAGGCAAACTGGCAGATCTGGGCATTGAGCTGCTATTTCCGGGACACCGTGTATTTGTGGTTTCGGAAGGGCAAAAACATATAGATACCGCTATAGAGGCTTTACAGCAGCTAAGCGTACCCAAAAATTTTATATAATTAATTGCCCTGCAGGGACAATAGGCTTAAAATAGCCGCAATTATTTAACTTAAAGCAGTTGTCAGATGGAGGAAATAATGAAATACCTATTGATGATACCTGGCCCGGTGGAAAGCCCTGGGCAGATAATTGAAGCCTTTAACGGTCAAACCGTTGCCCATTATGGTGCAGAATTCAGGGATTTGTACCTGGATACAGTGGATCAACTTTCTGCTATCATGGGTACCGAAGGCCAGTCTTACCTCATTCCAGGGTCAGGATCAACTGCCCTGGAAGCCATAGGGGCTAATTTCTGCCATGGCAAGAAATGCCTGGTAATAAATAACGGCCATTTTGGCGACAGAATTTATGATATAGCTAAAAGTTATGCTGCTCACTTGGACCAGATAATTTTTCCCAAGGGTTCCCCCTGCGACCTGGAAGCTATCGAGCAGAGGCTGCAGGCTAATAGCTATGATGTGGTTTGGATGGTCCATGTAGACACCAGCATAGGTATCTTAAATCCCATAAGGGAGGTAGCAGCCCTGGCCAAAAAATATAAAGCCTGGATGTTTGTAGATGCTATTGCCAGCGGTGGAATAGAAGAAATTAAAATGGATCAATGGGGTATAGATGCAGTAGCTAATGCTACCCAGAAAGGGCTGGCCTGTCCGGCAGGATTTGGACTGCTTACGGCAGGCAAAAAGATTTTAAGCAAGCTGGATAGTGAATTTAGCCCCACTACCTGGTGCCTTAACCTTAAAGTTTGGGTTGAATATTACCATATGTGGAATGACTGGCATCCTTTCCCGGTAAGCCTACCTACCAATTTGGTAAAAGCCCTGAAGGTAAGCCTGGATATGATAAATCAGCAGGGGATAGAAAACCGCCTGGCTTTCTACCGCCAGGTTTCAGAAAAGCTGATCAAGGCTATTGAGGTACTGGGCCTGGGCTTGTTTGTCCCCAGGAACAGCACCGCCCATGGCCTTACCGCAGTAAGCACCGGGGGTAAATTTGATGCTTCCCAGTTTAAGAATTTCCTGGTTAAAAATTATAATATAATGATAGGCGGTTCCCTGGATGAGGACATGAAAACTACAGTATTTAGAATTGGACATATGAGCACAGAGCAATGCCTTACCAGGAACCTGGCTGCAGTAATCAGCGGCCTGGGGGCCTATATGAGGGCCCAGGGCTTGGAAGTCAACCTGGACGATGCCATAGCACAGCTGCAGTAAAAGACAGGTTCATAGGATAAAGGAGAGAAAAGTATTGGATAATTTACTGAATTTGCTGATTAAATCCATAAATAAAAAAGAAGTACTGGGCCTGCTAAAAGACCTTATGTCTGTAGAGGGCCATATAAACTGTCCTGGACAGGAGCAGGAAATAAGCAGCCTGGTATATGAGCTGGTTAAAGGTGCAGGCATAGAGGTAAATGTCCAGCCGGTAGAACCGGGACGCAACAATGTTATCGCCAAAGTTGCAGGCCAGGGCAAAAAAAAGAGCCTAGCTTTAAACGGCCACCTGGATACCGTTCCTCCTAGTGAGGAGATGGAAGATTTCAGGCCCAGGCAAAGAGATGGGAAGATATTCGGCCTGGGTTCAGCAGATATGAAGGGGGGAGTGGCCGCCATGATCTACAGCATGATGCTGGTAAAAAGGTTAGGAATTGAGCTGGCAGGCGACCTTTATTTTACAGGGGTGATTGGCGAAGAATCGGGGGGTACCGGTACCCGCTATTTGATTAATGAAAGCGGGTTTAAAGCTGATTATCATATAGTGGGTGAACCTACCCAGCTGAAGGTGGTAAATTCCCACAAGGGGGTATCCCGGTACCAGGCCACCATTAAGGGTAAAGCGGTGCACGCCAGTATGCCTTACAAGGGGCTGAATGCTATCAGGGCTATGGCTGGTTTTATACAGCTGGTAGACCATAATTACCTGCCCCTGCTGGCTTCCAGAAAGCAGCCTCAAGTGGGCAGCGCTACCATTAATTACGGCATTATACAGGGTGGAAAAGATATCAACATCGTGGCGGATAGATGTATCTTAAAGATAGACCGGAGATGGACGCAACAGGAGCAGGATATGGATATTAAAGCAGAACTGGAAGCTTACCTGAGACAGGCCTGCCGGGAAGAAGAAGGCTACCAGTATCAGCTAAAATCCCTTCTTCCTGCCAATGCCTATTACGGTCCTTTCTATATTCCTCCAGACCATGAATTTATGTCTGTATGCAGGCAGGCTTACCAGCGCCTGGGACTCAAATTTGAAAACTGCGGCATGCAAGGCTGGACAGATGGAGCCACCATATGGCATAAGGGATATCCCACCTTGATTATTGGTCCGGGCAGTATAGAAAATGCCCATACTGCGGGAGAATTCATAATAATAGATGAGCTGATAGAAGCAGTTAAGATTTACCTGTCTTTAATCTGTGAAATCTGTATCTAATTTTTTGTAACTTAACCTAAATTTTAATATGAACTCTAGGCAAAGAGTAGAAGCAGTATTAAACCATCAGCTGCCGGACCGGGTTCCCATAGATTTTGGCAGCACCAGGACTACGGGTATAACTACCATAGCCTATAATCAACTGGTCCGGAAACTTGGCTTAAATGAACCCCTGCCCCGGATGTATGATGTGGTGCAGCAACTATGCTATCCGCAACAGCCAGTAAAAGATTTTTTTAAAGTAGACGCTATTGATGCCGGCCAGGCTTTTTATAGTGACAGCAATTACTGGAAACCTTTCATCCTGCATGATGGGTCACAGTGCTTGGTCCCTTCCTGGCTAGACCTGGTGCAGGACCAACAGGGGACAAAGGTATTTGACCAGCAGCAAACCTTGCTGGGCATTATGCCGCCCCAATCCTACTATATTGACCAGACCTACTGGGTATACGGCCAAATGGATAAGTTCCCGGAACATATTGAAGCCAGTCATCTGGCCCGGGACCTATGGGCTTATACTACTCCGCCTCCTGGAAATATGGATTTAGGGGAAAGTTCCCAGGCTCAAAAATTTAGGCAGGGCATAAAGGAAATGTATGAACAAACCGATTATGCCCTGGTGCTTAGGTTTGGAGGCAACCTGGTGGAAAGCGGATTCAGCACCAGGGGGATGGAAAATTATTTCTGTGACCTTTACCTGGACCCTGCCGGTGTAAACCGTTTCCTGGAAACACTTATGGAAGATTATCTAAAAAATTTGGCCCGTGTGCTGGACCTGGCAGGGCAGTATTTAAGCGTAATTATGTTTGCCGATGATATGGGCAGTGAACAAAGCCCCTTTTTTTCTAAAGATATTTACCAAAAATTTTTTAAAAACAGGCATAAGCAAATGTGGGACCTGGTACACAGCAAAAGCAGCTGCAAGGTATTTTTGCATTCTTGCGGCTCAATCTATGAATTAATTCCGGATTTGATAGAAGCAGGCCTGGATGTTATCAATCCAGTACAGATTACTGCCCGGGACATGCAGCCGGAAAGGCTGAAAAAAGAATTCGGCCGGGACCTAATATTCTGGGGAGGTTGTTGTGACAGCAGGACGGTACTGGGCAGCGGAACCCCGGAGCAGGTGAGGCAGCATGTAAGAAAAAACATGGAAATACTGGGGTACGGCGGCGGCCTGGTATTTAACCAGATTCATAATATACAGCCGGGTGTTCCTGCTGAAAACATAGTGGCCATGTTTGAAGCCGCTTATGAATATGGAGAATATAAATGAGGTCCCTGGATAAAGTCTTTACCATAATTGAAACCTTAAAAGTACACAAAGAAGCCAGGCTTTATGAAATTGCCCAGTGGTCAGGCCTGAACAAGAGCACAGCTTACCGCATACTGTCTAAGCTGCAAAAAAAAGATTATGTTCAGGTAAACCCGGATAGTAAAAAATACAGCCTGGGACTTAAGTTCATAGAGATTGCCAATACCCAGATGGAAAATTTTAGCCTGATTAAGGCATCCAAAGAAGTAATTGATGATCTTAATAACCGTACCAAGGAAACCATACACCTGGTAATGGTGTTGGGAGAAAAAGCCATATATATTGATAAAAGGGAAAGCCAGAACCCGGTACGGATGTATTCCCGCATTGGCCTGGAAGTGCCTTTCTATTGTACTGCAGTAGGCAAGGCCATACTGGCTGCCATGCCTGAACACCAAAGGGAAGAAATAATGGATAGCATTGAATTTATAGTTTATACCCAAAAAACCATTACCAACCAGGAACAGTTAAGGCAAGAAATCAAAGTAATACAAAAAAAAGGTTTTGCCCTGGATAACCAGGAAATGCAGGATAATATCATCTGTATAGCAGCCGCCATTAAGGATTACCGGTCCATGGTGGTGGGGGCTTTAAGCCTTACCCTTACCCTTTACTCTCCCAATATTGGAGACCCCCAATCCTATGCGCGGCTGGTAATGGATTCAGCCCGAAAGATCTCCCGTAACCTGGGGCATGTTGATAAAAGCCAGGGATTGACCTAAAAATTAGCTGCTTATAAATTTTGGCCCGGCCAGCCAGCTAAATATATGGTTAGGAAGGTGTTAGGACAGGGGACAAAATCAAAGTAACAGTTTATAACTTATAAAAAATAATTTGCATAATATACATAATTTATGTATAATTTGCACTTATTATAAATAAATAAACATAATGGCATGCAAAAGAAAATAAAAGCGGCAGTTATTGGTGGTTCAGGCCTTACTGGAACTGAGCTGATTAAAATTATATTGGGGCACAGTGGCCTGGAACTGGCCTATGCCACCAGCAGGACCTATAAAGGTAAAAAGATAGGGGAGGTTTTCCCCGGCATTGGCTGCAGCCAGAAATATGTGGAAACACTAAACAAAAGCCAGCTTAAGCAAACTGACGTACTGTTTTTATGCCTGCCTCCTCATGATTCCATGCAATACATGGCCAAGGTTTTATCGATCTATGAGGGAATAGTAATTGATGTAGGCTCAGATTTCAGGCTAAACAGCGCTTCCCAGTATAAAAAATGGTATCAGGCTGACCATTTATTGCCGGATTTATTGGATAAGTTTGTATATGGGCTTCCGGAGGTAAACCGAAACCAAATTAAAGGAGCAAATTTTATAGCTAATCCCGGATGCTACCCTACTTCGGTGCTGCTGGCCCTTTACCCCTTGCTGGACAGCAAGTTAATTAATCCAGAAAGCCTGGTCATTGATTCCAAATCCGGGATAAGCGGGGCTGGAAGAAAACTTAAGGAAGCTTACCAGTTTTTAAACCTTTCTGAAAACTTTTATGCTTATTCTCCCCTGGGGCACCGCCATACAGGGGAGATTGAGCAGGAAATTGCTAAAATTTATGGAAAGAAGCTTAAAGTTAGCTTTACTCCCCATCTGCTGCCGGTAGACCGGGGTATATTTTCCTCCCTGTATGTACCGGCAGTAAACCTGGATGAGAAAAAAGTGGCAGAAACCTATCACCATTATTATCAGCAAAGCCTGTTTGTAAAATATGTAAACCATATTCCTCAAATCAGGCAGGTGGCAGGGACCAATAACTGCCTTATAGCTTCTGCCTATGATAAGGATAGTAAAATATTAAAAATATTTTCGGTTATAGACAATTTAGTAAAAGGGGCAGCTGGCCAGGCTGTCCAGAATATGAATATAGCCCTGGGACTGGAAGAAGACCAAGGATTAAGGCTGCAGGGTATCCGCACTTGAAAGGAGGACCAATGGATTTTGAATTACTAACAGACGGTACTATTACTGATGTACCAGATTTTTGGGCAGGTTCTGCCCATTGCGGTTTAAAAACCAGAAGTAAAAGGGATGATATCTGTATCATCTATACCCCCCTGGATACCGTGGCTAGTGCTGTATTTACCACTAATCTTTTTGCTGCTGCCCCAGTAATAGTTTGCAGGGAGCAGCTACAGCAGGGGCGTAATATAAAAGCAGTGGTAGTAAACGCAGGTATTGCCAATGCCTGTACCGGCCAGCAGGGCTATCTTAATTGCCTTAAAACCATAAAAATGGCGGCTGTACAGCTTAACCTGAAACCAGAAGAAGTGCTGGCTACTTCTACCGGGGTTATAGGAAAGCAATTGCCCATGGATATGATTAGCCGGGGGATAAAGGAATGCAGCCAAAAGCTTAGCCTTAAAGGGGGCCATGATGCCGCTGCAGCTATTTTGACTACCGATAAGATTAAAAAAGAAATAGCGGTAAAAGTAAACATAGGTCCTGGCCAAGATGTAGTTATAGGAGGAATAGCCAAGGGCTCAGGGATGATTGAGCCCAATATGGCTACCATGCTGGCTTTTTTAGCTACTAATGCCCATATTGAAAAAAAGGCCCTGGATAAATTGCTGATGCAGGGGGTAGAGGACAGCTTTAACTCCATTACTGTAGATGGCTGCCAGAGTACCAATGACATGGTACTGGTACAGGCTAATAGTCAAAGCGGGGTCCATATAAAGGAAGGTAATGCCGGGTGGAAGGCTTTTAGTAAGGCTTTCTTTTATGTGCTGCAGTTTTTATCTAAAAAAATAGTGGAGGACGGAGAAGGGGCTACTAAATTGGTGCAGGTTACAGTTGAAGGTGCTGCCCAGAAGCAGGCTGCCAAGGCCATAGCCAAAAAGGTGGCCAACTCTAATTTGTTTAAAACCGCAGTTTACGGCCAAGATCTTAACTGGGGCAGGATTTGTGCTGCCATGGGGGCTTCAGGCCAGGATTTTGATCCGGATAAAGTGGACCTGTACCTTAATGAGATATGCATAGTTAAAAACGGGCTGGAGCAGGAATATGATGCTGGGGCTGCCCAGGATTTAATAAAAGGCCGCCAGATGGAGTTTAGGATAAGTTTAAACCAGGGAAAGCAAAAGTCCGTGGTGTGGACTTCGGACCTTTCCCATGACTATGTATCTATAAATGCCACGTATACCACCTGAGGGAAAAAATGGAAAAAGAAATAAAATATTTTACAGGAAATTTGGAAGAAAGGTATTCCACCACAGTAGGCCTGCTGCTGGAATCGCTCCCTTATATAAAGCAGTATTTTAACCGGATAGTGGTAGTAAAAGTGGGTGGAGCCATGATGGAGGATGACCGGATCTTAAGCAGTGTACTGGATGACCTGGTGCTGATGAAGTATGTAGGGATAAAGGTGGTGCTGGTACACGGGGGAGGAAAACAGATATCGGAACTGATGCAGCAAAAAGGGATAAAACCCAGGTTTGTGGATGGACTGAGGGTAACCGGTAAACAGGTAATAGAGATAGTAAGGATGGTGCTGGTAGGCCAGGTTAACGGCAAAGTGGTAACCTACCTGAACCGCCATGGCAAGATTGCAGTGGGAGTGTCCGGAAATGATGCCAGCTTTATAAGGTGCAAGAAAATGGAATACATTAAAGACGGTAAAGTAATTGACTTGGGCTTTGTAGGTGAGATTACCGGTATTGACTCCTATTTTTTAACAGATTTGCTGGAAGATGGGTTTATACCGGTTATAGCTCCCCTGGGGGTGGACGGCCAGGGCAATGTCTATAATATCAATGCTGATACCTTTGCTTCCCGGATTGCAGTAGCTTTGGCAGCAGAAAAGTTGGTATCCCTTACTGACGTAGACGGAATACTAAGAAAGGTAAAGGGGGAAAGCAAACTGGTGTCATCCATAACCAAAAAGAAGTGCCTGGAAATGATTGATAGCGGAGAAATAGACAAAGGCATGATACCAAAGGTATCAGCCTGTATTGATGCCCTGGAAGGACAGGTAAGGCGGACCCATATACTTAACGGCAATAAGCAGCATTCCATCCTGGCAGAAATTTTTACTGACAAGGGCATTGGAACCATGATTGTTAAGGAGGATTTTAGTGAAGACCAATATTGAAATATTTAATGATGGGCAGAAATACCTGATGCATACCTACAGCCGGCTGCCGGCAGTTTTTGAAAAGGCTAAAATGCAGTATCTGTGGGATGCGGAAGGACATAAATATACCGATTATATTGCCGGGTACGGGTGCCTTAATGTGGGCCATTCCAATCCGGCGGTAGTAAAGGCCATATCCAGGCAGGCAGCCAGGATTATACAGCCTTCCAACCTCTATTTTAACCTGCCACAGGTAGAGCTGGCCAAAAAGATATGTGCTGTTACCCAGTTTGGGCAGAAAGTTTTTTTTGCCAATAGCGGTACAGAAGCGGTGGAGGGCGCTATTAAGCTGGCCCGTAAGTATTCGGCCGAAAAATACAACCGGGACCGGCACCAGATCATATCTTTCTACCATTCTTTTCACGGCCGTACCCTGGGGGCACTGTCTGCTACCGCCCAGGAAAAGAAACAGAAAGAGTTTGAACCTTTGCTTGAAGGTTTTAAGTATGCCCACCTAAATGACCTGGAATCAGTAAACCAGCAAATAAGTGATAAAACCTGTGCCGTAATCATTGAGCCCATTCAAGGGGAAGGCGGTGTCAATCCTGCAGATAAGCTGTTTTTGGCCCAATTGTCTGAATTGTGCACCAAGAAAGATATTTTGCTGATAGCAGATGAAATACAGACAGGTATAGGGCGGACGGGGGCTATGTTTGCTTATCTTAAGTACGATATTGTACCGGATATAGTAGTTATGGCTAAAAGCCTGGGCGGGGGAATGCCTATAGGGGCTATTGTAACCAATGAGCATATTGCCAGCTATTTTGGGCCGGGATCCCATGGCTCTACTTTTGGAGGCAATGCTGCTTCTTGTGCGGCAGGGTGTGCGGTTTTGGATTATATGGAAGATAAGAAGCTGGTAGACCGGGCAGAAAAAATGGGCCAGTATTTTAACAGCAAATTAAATGGCTTGAAAAATAAATACAGCATAGTCAAGCAGGTCAGGGGAGCCGGTTTGATGCTGGGAATGGAATTCAGCCAGCCTATAGCTTCCCAGCTGGTAGAAAAGGCATTGGCTGATTACCTGATTATAAATAAGGTCTCGGACCATACTTTAAGGTTTTTACCGCCCTTGATCATAACCAAAGCCAATATTGACCGGTTAATAAAATGGCTGGACCAACAATTAAGGGAGGCTACCTATGAAGATTAAACATTTGCTTAGCTTAAAAGATTATCCCCTGGAGACCATAGATTATTTGTTAAAACTAGCTACCAGGATAAAGAAGGGCAAGTTTCTATATAAGGATCTACTGGCAGGAAAATCCATAGGCATGCTTTTTGATAAGCATTCTACCCGGACCAGGCTTTCCTTTGAAGCAGGCATAAACCAGCTGGGAGGCCATCCTATTTACCTGGATGCAAAAAATATGCAGCTTTCCCGGGGGGAATCCATACCTGATACGGCCAAGGTTCTTTCCCGATACCTGGATGGCCTAATTATAAGGACTTTTGCTCACCAAACAGTAGAAGAATTTGCTGCCAGCAGCAGTATCCCTGTAATTAATGGCTTAACTGATAAGTATCACCCTTGCCAGGCACTTTCCGACTTGTTTACCTTATTTGAAATGGGGCTGCTCAATAAGACTTTGAAATTCTGCTATTTGGGAGACTGCAATAATGTCAGCAATAGCTTAATGATAGGTTTTGCCAAGCTGGGATTGGATATTACTATTGGCTGCCCGGCAAAATATGGGCCGGCAGGCTGGATAATAGAATGGTTTGAAAAAGAAGCCAAAACCACAGGCAGCAAGCTTAAGATAATAAATGATCCGTACCAGGCGGTCCAAGAAGCACAAGTTATTTATACTGATGTTTGGATAAGCATGGGTGATAAAGAAGATCAGCAAAAAATAAAAGAGCTTGAACCTTTCCAGGTAAATGGCAGCCTGCTCCAAAAAGCAGGCCAGTCGGTAAAGGTTATGCATTGCCTTCCTGCACATAGGGGGATGGAAATAACCGATGAGGTTATGGACAGCAGCCATTCCATAGTATGGCAGCAGGCCGAAAACCGGCTGCATGCACAGAAAGCATTATTGGTATATATTTATTCGAGGTGAGTGATGAAAAGAGACGAACGTCTAAAAGCTATCAAGGAAATAGTATTGAGCAAAAAGGTATCTTCCCAGGAGCAGCTTCAGGAAGAACTTAAAGAAAAGGGATTTGAGGTAACCCAGGCTACTGTTTCCAGGGATATCAACCATTTGAGGCTGGTTAAGGTTAGAAATTACCGCCAGCAGGAGTTCTATACCCTGGGCAGGCGCTATCAGGAAGACACTACTTTTAATATTGAAAAACTAAAAGCAAAATTTAAGGAAAGTGTCATTAGCCTCAATAGAGCTTATAATATATTGGTACTAAAAACCTATCCCGGGGAGGCCCAGGGGGTAGCCGCTATAATAGACGGAGTCAATTTTTTAGAGGTTTTAGGGACAGTAGCTGGAGATGATACCATTATTTGTATAGTGGATACTAAAGATAATGGCATTAAATTAGAGAAGTTATTAAATGATTTTTAAGGAGAAAAAATGAAAAAGATTGTATTGGCTTATTCTGGAGGCCTGGATACCTCCATTTCCATAAACTGGCTGAAAGAAAATTACGGTTATGAGGTTATTGCTGCTTTGGTGGATGTAGGCCAGCCAGATGATTTGGAGCAGGCTTACAGCAGGGCTTTGGAGGTAGGGGCAGCCAAAGCATTAATTATTGATGCTAAACAGGAATTTGTTTCTGATTATGTACTGCCGTCCATTAAGGCTAACCTGGCTTATGAAAAGAAATACACCCTGGCTACTGCTTTAGCTAGGCCGCTTATTGCCAAAAAACTGGTAGAGACAGCCCAGGCAGAAGGGGCAGAGGCAGTGGGACATGGCTGTACCGCCAAGGGAAATGACCAGGTAAGGTTTGATGTGGCTATAAGGTCCCTTGATCCTAGCCTGGATATCATCGCTCCCCAGAGGGTATGGAACATATCCAGGGACCAGGCTATAGAATATGCACAGGAGCATAATATAAGGATTACGGTTACTAAAAAAAGCCCTTACAGCATAGATGAAAATTTTTGGGGCAGAAGCATAGAATGCGGAGTCCTGGAAGACCCTTACCAGGAACCTCCCTCAGATATTTACGGATGGACTGCCATCACCAAGGATTGCCGGGATAATGAATATATAGAGATAGAATTCAAGCAGGGGGTTCCGGTGGCTTTAAACGGAAAGAAGATGGGTGCTGCTGAGTTAATTACCCAGGTAGGCAAAACAGCGGGAGCCTATGGCATAGGAAGGGTGGATATGGTAGAAAACCGCCTGATAGGCATTAAGTCCAGGGAAATTTATGAAGCACCGGCAGCAGTGGTGCTCATAGAAGCACACCGGGAACTGGAAGCTTTGGTGTTGGACCGGGAACTGGCTCACTACAAGTATATGCAGGAAGATAAATTGGCAGAGCTGGCTTACTATGGCCTTTGGTTTACTCCCTTAAGGCAATGCATTGCTGCCTTCATAGAGGAATCCCAGAAACATATAACCGGTAAGGTTAAAGTTAAGCTGGGATACAAGCATTTTGCCGTAGTGGGAAGAAAGTCCCCCTATTCCCTGTATGATATGGACTTGGCCACCTATGACCAAAAAGACCAGTTTGATCCCAAACACTCAGAAAGCTTTATTAAAGTATGGGGTTATCCCTATGAGTTATTAGGTAAAAAGGGAAGGATAGATGGATAAGATCTGGAAGGGAAGGATCCAGAAAAAGACCCATGAACTGGTAGATAAGTTTACAGGGTCCCTGGATATAGATAAGGACCTATATATTTACGATATCATGGGCAGTATGGCTCATGCTGCCGGTTTAAATTCTGCAGGCATTATAGATGATGCCACCTTTGCTAAACTGTTACAGGGCTTGGATGAAGTTAAACAGTCCATAGAAAAGGGCCCCTTATCGGGTTTTGAGGATATTCACAGCCTGATAGAAAGCAGGCTTATAGAAAAGGTAGGGGAGGCAGGTAAAAAAATCCATACCGGCCGGAGCAGGAACGACCAGGTGGTTACCGATGAAAGGCTGTATGCCAAACAGGCAATAGTCCAGCTTTTGGAAGGTTTGATAGATCTGCAATCAAGTTTGCTTAATCTGGCGGAGAAGAATATTAATACGGTTATACCGGCTTATACTCATCTGCAAAAGGCCCAGCCGGTACTGGCTGCCCATTACCTTTTATCTTTTTTTACTAAATTTTCCCGGGACCTGGACAGCTTAGCGGGTTGCTTTAAGGCCTGTGACTCCCTGCCCCTGGGGGCTGCGGCCTGTGTGGGCAGCGGATATAAACTGGACCGTAAACTAATAGCTAAGCTTTTAAAGTTCTCTGCGCTTGACTATAATTCTCTGGACACTGTATCCAGCAGGGATTTTATGCTGGATATTATTTATGCCTGTTCCAAGGTCATGCTGCACCTTAGCAGGATCAGCGAAGACTTTATCATTTACGCTTCCCAGGAGTTTTCCTATATAGAAATTGATGATGCTTTCTGCACCGGAAGCAGTATCATGCCCCAGAAAAAAAATCCAGATGTGCTGGAGCTGATCAGGGGAAAAAGTGCGGTAGTAATGGGGAACCTTAATCAGCTAATGATGCTGTTAAAGGGGCTGCCTATGGCCTATAACCGGGACTTGCAGGAGGATAAGGGCATATTGTTTGAGGCAGTTGGCCATACTGCAAAAAGCATAGAAATATTTGCAGCTTTGCTGCAGAATATGGAGTTTAAACCGGCAGAGGATAAATTAAAGGGAAGCTTTATGCAGGCTACAGATATTGCTGATTACCTGGTGGCTAAAGGGGAAAGCTTCAGGAATTCGCATAATATTGTGGGACGGCTGGTAGCTTATTGCGTAGAAAAAGGAATAGATTTTGATCAGTTAACGCCACAAGAGTTACAGGAATTTTCCCCTTATTTTACTGATGATTTTTACCAGGTAATAAGTATAGAATCCTGTATTGATTCCAAAAAAGTAGATTGCGGTACCAGCAGGAGCAGTGTAGAAAAAAATATTAAGGACGCCGGAGAAACATTACACGCTAAATCATCGTTATTAGTTAACTTAAAACAAAAATTAATAAATTATGAACAGTTAATAAATTTAATACAAAAATCTTTTAAGTAACTAATTAGTATGGGGGGTACTGATGATAAATAATTTCAATATGTTTTACGGAAATGATGTAGTCAATTCCATATTTATCCAAGATGAAGATAGCCTGGTTATAGTAGACACTGGAGTTCTGGAAAGAAAACAGGAATTGCTGGATGAGATTGCCAAGCAGCATTATGAAAAGTTATTTATAGTCATTACCCATGCCCATGCTGACCATATCGGTAATAATTTTGCCATAAAGGAAAAGTTTAACCCGGTATTTATTTCTAATATTTATTCCAAGGGCCTGCTGGAAGATTATGAATTCCAGTATGATCAAATAGTGGGCAAAGCTAAGGATGAATATGATGTTGATGCTAGCACCAGAAGCTGGTATTTCGGGCTCATTGACCAGGCAGTAAGTATAGATATTGCTTTCTATGACCAGATGGAACTCAATTTGGGCAACCGTCAGTTTCAAATCATGCACCTTCCGGGGCATACGGTAGGGGACCTAGGTATAATAGATAAGGAAAATAAGCTGCTGATAGTAAGCGAACTAATATTTAAGCATTCCCGGGAAATGATTATTTATATTGAAGACTACAAGGGATATTTGGAGAGCCTGGATAAGATAGAAGCCCTGGTCAATGATTATAGCATCAACACCATGCTTACTGCACATGAGCAGGAACCCATATGCGGTAAAGATAATATTCTGGATATAATTGACTATAACCGCCAGTACATAAACAAGCTTAAAGATGATTACCAGAAACTTTATCAGCAGAACAAATCATTAAGGGAAACTGCAGCCCAGATCTGTGATATGTATTCCAAGAGCTACACTTTTGATTCGGTTATAACCGGAAAAGCCCTGCTGGGGCTGTAATTTGTCCATTAATTCAGGCAGCAGCTGCAAACAAGCTATAAATAAATAGCTTCAGATAAGCTTATCTGAAGCTATTTCTACGAGTTAAAAGCAGCTTAAAAAGCTGTACTTCTATTATTATATCCTAATTTATGTATTTATATAAGTATTATTAATATTATTAAACATTATAATTATTAATATATTTACAATAGTTGATATTTATGTTTTAATATTTATAGTTATTAATTAATATATATAATTATGAATAACAAAACGGTTGCCTTATAGGACCCATTGGCTCAATTTGACGGCAAATGGGAAAAAAGGTTGGGGGATCTGCTCCTGGAAGAGGGGATAATTGATACTGAAACACTGTACAAGGCTTTAAAGCTACAGAAACAGCAGGGTGGAAGGCTGGGTTGGATACTGGTTTCAGAGGGGCTTATTACCAGGGTAGAGTTGTACCGGACACTGTCCAAAAAGTTTGATTTACCTTTTGTATCTGATAATTTAGAGGAATTGGTTCTGGAAATGGACACAGGGCTTATGGAAGGATTGGAACCGGAGCAAATAATTGAGTACCAGACCTTGCCCCTTAAAATCAAAGACCAGGTGCTTACGGTGCTAACTGCCTATCCTCAAAACCAAAAAATATTAGGTATATTAAAAGACAAATTTAAGGTAAATGAGATAGATCAACGTGTAGTAACCGACCAGGATATAACCGAGCTGGTAAAGAGGTTCTTCTCCCGCAGCCTGGGACGCAAAACCATATTTGGCCTGTATCACCGGAAACCTGAAGAATCAGCTTTCGTAAGGATGAATAAACCCCAGATACTGATAACCATACTGGCAGTAATTGGTATAACTGCCGGCCTTTATTTTTATACTGATTATTTTTTACTGGGCTTGTTTGCCCTGATACAGACGTTTTATTTAATATCCATAGCCTACAAGTTAATTATAAGCCTGGCGGGAGTAAGGCATAAGTTTTTTAACCAATATAAAGAGCCGGGGCCGGATAAAGATACTGAATATCCAGTATACACCGTTTTAGTACCATTATTCCATGAACCGGAACAGGTACTGGCCAGTATTATCAAGGCAATAAAAAACTTGGATTATCCTCAAAACAAGCTGGACGTAATATTTTTATTTGAAAAAAATGATAAGCACACCATTAACCTGGCTAAAAGGCTAGGGCCTCCTTCCAGCTGGAGGTTTTTCTATGTCCCCAATGGTACGCCTACCACTAAACCCAAAGCCTGTAATTATGGGCTATACTTTGCCCGGGGCAAGTACCTGGTAATATATGATGCTGAAGATATTCCAGAGCCAGACCAGTTAAAGAAGGCTTTAGCTGCTTTTAATAACAGTCCTGAGGAATATGCTACTTTTCAGGCTTTCTTGAATTACTATAACCGTAATGAAAATTTCTTAACCAGGATGTTTACCTTGGAATATACTTATTGGTTTGACTATATGTTAAGCGGCTTGTTTAGGTTTAAACTACCCATACCTCTGGGAGGCACCAGCAATCATTTTAAAGTGGACGTATTAAGGAAAATAAGTGGATGGGATCCTTTCAATGTAACCGAAGATGCGGATTTAGGGGTAAGAATGGCAGCGGAAAAAAAGAAGGTAGGAGTAATAAATTCAACTACTTACGAGGAAGCCAACAGTAGTGTTGGTAACTGGATCAGGCAGCGTTCCCGCTGGATAAAGGGTTATATGCAGACCTCCCTGGTTTATAACCGCAGCCCTATAAAGCTGATAAGAACCCTGGGTTTTACCCGTTGGGCTTCTTTCCAGATGATTGTAACCGGTACCCCTTTTACTTTTTTAATTAATCCCATTATGTGGCTGACTTTCCTAGCTTGGATAATTGCCAGAAACTGGATTATTTTCCCTGACATACCCTATATAATTGTCCTAATGGGAACTATAAGCCTAATTGCGGGGAATATAGCTATGATTCTGCTTAATTTTGCCGCTGCCTTTTCTAGAAAATACTACAGCCTTCTGCCTTTCAGCCTGCTTAACCCCCTATACTGGATACTTCATTCCATAGCTGCCTATAAAGCCCTGTGGCAGCTTATGGTAAGGCCTTTTTACTGGGAAAAAACCAACCACGGCCTAAGCAGCATCAAATTTGACCACTAAAGCCAGCAACTGTTAAGTTTTTTTATTTTTTTGTGGTAGGATATAGCTGGTAAAAAAATATTAGGAAGCTGCTGGAATGAAACTAAAACAAATATATGAATTAGCACTGGAAATGGGCAGGAAAGCTGACCCAGACCTGGCTGATAACTTTCCTGATTGCCAGATACTTAACCCTATGGAATCAGAGGTAAATACTCTCTATGCGGGCATAGACATAGGAGTAGGGGAGCTTCTATTAGTAGATAGGCTTAATCAATCCGGGTATGGAGTAG
The DNA here is from genome assembly GCA_028698215.1 of Actinomycetota bacterium. NCBI lineage: Bacteria > Bacillati > Actinomycetota > Actinomycetota bacterium. The sequence goes on from JAQVDY010000014.1 coordinate 26,613, forward strand.
ATGCTGTGCTCAGCCATCATCCTCAGGCCAAAGGTTACTACCTTATGTCTGAGGTGGGCAGGATACAGCAACAGACTTGGATAAGGTATGGAGTGGACAGGAAAGTAGCCCACAGGCTGGCAGATAAGATGATAAAAGAATACTGGCTGGAGGCAGCATCGGCCAATGGCCTAAGGGCCAGGGATGCAGCCAGGCAGCTGAAGTTACCGCTGCTTTGCCTGCATACAGCTGTGGATAACCTGGTGCAGGATTTTTTTCTTGATTTTTTAAGGGGCAAAGATAATTCAAGCTTGATTGAAGTGCTGGATTTAGTACAGAAGATTGAAGAATGCGGCCGTTCTGCTGCCGATGGGGTTAAAGCCCATCTGGCCGGGAAAATAAGCAAGGATACCAAATTAGGCTGCCATATGGTAGATATGACAGGGGGTATGGATCCACCTATGGAAATATTTGGACATCTCAAAAAGGCAGGCGTAGATACCATGGTGGGGATGCATTATGGGTTAGAACACCTAAAAGCTATGGAGAGCTGTGGAATGGCAGCTGTAATATGTGGACATATGGCTTGTGATTCCCTGGGATTAAATATTTTTTGCGACCAGCTCCAGGCTAAGGGCGTAAAAGTAATTGCCGGTGCCGGTTTTTACCGGGTAGAGAGGAAGCCCAAGTGACTGTAGGTGGTCAAAAATTAGAACTGGTTGCCCCGGCAGGGGGCTGGGATCACCTGGTAGCTGCCCTTAATGCGGGAGCAGACGCAGTTTATTTGGGATACAGCCGTTTTGGAGCCAGGGCATATGCTGATAATTTTGACTTACCTCTATTAAAAAAGGCAGTATTGCTGGCCCATGAACGGGGTATAAAAGTATACCTCACCTTAAATACCCTGCTTAAAGACTCAGAGCTGGAGGAAGCGGCCAGGTTCCTGGATCAGTACCTGCAGGTATCACAAGACGGGATAATCATACAGGATCTTGGTATATATAAAATGATATCAGACCTTTTCCCCCAAGCCAGGATGCATGCCAGCACTCAGTTAAACATCCATAACCTGGACTCGGCCCTGCAGCTGGAATCCATGGGTTTTAAAAGGGTGGTTTTAGCCCGGGAGATGACTTTGGGCCAGATAAAAGAAATTAGCAGCAACTGTAATCTGGAGCTGGAAGTATTTGGCCACGGTTCCCAGTGCTATGCCTTTTCGGGACAATGTTATCTTAGCTCCTTTGCCAGCGGCCGGAGCGGCAATAGGGGAAGGTGCAGCCAGCCCTGCCGTATGAAGTACAAATTTATGTATAAGGATGAAAAGGGAGCTTATTCTCTTAGTAAAAAACATCAGTACTATTTATCTAAAAAAGACCTGTCTACCCTGGATTTAATACCCCAGATGGCTGCTGCCGGCATAAATGCATTAAAAATTGAAGGCAGGATGAAGACTCCGGAATATGTAGCCATAGTGACCAGCATTTATAGAAAATATATTGACCTTTATTATGAATCACCTAAAGATTTTCAGGTAGAAGAAAAAGATCGGTACAAGCTGGGCCAGATATTTTTAAGGGACAGCGGTACCGGGTACTTAAAAGAAGAATATCCGAAAGATATAGTCAATATGAAAACCAGCGGCAGCATAGGCACTTTTATAGGCAGAATAGCTTCAATTGATTACCAACCCAAAAAAAAGAAGATTGAATCTATTACCTTGCAGACCAGGGTGCCGGTACAAAAAGGTGATCTGCTGGAAATTTGGACCAATAAAGGCAATGAAAGGATTACTGTAAACCAGGTAGAGCTTATTCATAGTAAAGGGAAAAAGGATTTTGTAAAAATCAGCTTAAACAAGGATTTATGGTTATCTGAAAACGACAGGGTGTTTAAATATTTTGATCATAAACTGGATGGGGAAGCTAAAAGCTATTATCTTTATAACCAGAAAAAACCCCATTTGCAGGCGGTTACCCAGCAGCCGGGCTTAAGGGAATATGAACTTAATTATTATTTTTCTTCCCCTAAACCTGCTGCTGCACAGGATAGAGAAATTATTACTCCAGTACAGCTGTCAGCAAAGGTTTATGACTTTGATTCCATTATTGCCGCTGCAGATAGCGGTGCCAAGCATATAACCTATGAAGGAGAGATAAATGATAAGTGGTTAGATATGGCCCAGTACTGCAGCAAAGGGGGAAGCAGCTTGTTTATCAGCATACCCAGGATAATAGATACCGGCCAGTTTAAAAGATTAAAGCAAAGCTTAAAGGAGCTGGCAGGCAAAACAAGGGTTAACCTTGAAGTTGAAAATCCAGGAGGACTTACCTTACTTAAAGATGTACCTCAACTAAAGGAGTCCAAAATTATTGTAGGCAGGGGCCTGAATATATTTAATTGGCTGTCAACAGCATCTTTGGAGAAAGAAATTGGGCAAAAAATAGTAGAGATAGAGTTGTCAAATGAGCTTAATATAGAGGAGATAAGCAGGCTTATCAACCAGGCCTCCGGGAGGAAAAAATTAGAATTTTCCATGTTTGGCCATGGTTATTTTCCGGTTATGGCCGCTAAATACAAACCGGAATTTATAGATAAGAGATACCAGGGCGGCATCCAGTATTACATGGAAGATGTAAAAGGCTTTAAATTTCGGGTAGGTTCAGATACTTTTGGCAATATAATACTGTTTAATTCCAAAAAAATTTGTACCTTATTTAGCTTGGAATCAGTACTAAAAAGCGGTTTGAGCTTTTTAAGGATAGATTCACGCTTCCTTCAGCCAAAACAGTTATCCAGGGTTATGGATGCATACCAGCAGGCCATAGCTATCATGGTAGAAAAAGGGCTGGATAAGTATCGATTGTTTGTTCAGGGTATGGGCCAGGATGAATTATTTAAAGACTACACCCGGGGGCATCTATTGAGGGGAGTAAAATAATTTTTCCGGCACTATCTAAAGGTTTTCTGGCCAGAGATCTTACATGCTAGGAAGAATCAGTCTCTTCTTCAGGCTCCAAAAGAGGCTCTTCAAGCTTTATTTTTACTGTTGAGCCGTAGTTTATATAGCTACCGCCAACAGGTGTCTGGTTAGCCACTATTCCGCCTTTAATATCTTTTCCGCTTATTTCAGCTACCAAGCCCTTGGCTTCCAGCATCTGTACTGCCTGGTCCCGGTCCAAGCCTACTACTTCCGGTACCAGCACTCCCAGGCTAACCCTTATAATGACTTCAGCACCCTTATTGTATAAGGTTTGAGGAAGGGGGACCTGGTTAAACACGATACCAATGGCTGCTGTCCCTTCTTCTTCCAGGACGGTTATATTGGAAAATCCTGATTCCTGAAGCTTGGCCAAAGCTTCTGCCCGGGTAAGGGTAATTACATCGGGAACATTAGCTTCCGGATTTACCCCTTTGCTTACATAGATAGTTACTGGAGTATCTATAGCTATTTCTGTGCCCGGTTTGGGTTCCTGGTCATATATTTTTGGAGGCTGGTACTGCTGGTTGAATTCATTTATGATATTGGTAATGGAAAGGCCAAAACCGGCCAAAATTTCCTGGGCCTCATCCTGCTCCAATCCCAGAAGGCTGGGCATGGCGACGGTTTCCCTGCCCTTGCTTATCTTAACGGTAATATTAGGCAGCTGGCCGTCAGTTGACTCCAGCACGGTTTCCGGAGCAGGTTCCTGGGCGAACACTATGTTGGAAGCATAAGTATCATTATGCTCTGTTATTTCTTCTACCGAAAAATGAAGCTCTTCTAATATTTGCCTGGCCTGTTCAATGTCTACCCCTATTAGAGAAGGAACTTTGACCTTATTGTGTATTTGGCAATATTCTTGGGGTTGTTGACCCTGGGCAAATGACTGGTATTCCAGTAATTCCTCCGGGCACCAGGGAGCAGGTAAAAGGCCTGATTCAGAGCAGACCTCTATATCTATTATTTCTTCTCCGGGCACGGCAAAATCCCTTACCGGAAGTCCTTCCAGGGCGGCTGACATGAATTTGTTCCAGATATCAGCAGGAAAGCTTCCGCCTACCACTGTACGGCCATTAATAGGCTCCATGGACTGGCTTGATTCCGGGTGCCCCATCCATACCACTGTAACCAGATCCGGCGTATAGCCTGCAAACCAGGCGTCACGGTGGTCGCTGGTGGTTCCGGTTTTACCTGCTGCCGGCCTTCCTATATTGGCTCCGGTGCCTGTTCCTTCCTTTATTACTTTAGAAAGTATCTGGGTCAGCTTGTAAGCATAAGCCGGCTCCATTATTTGTTTTTCCGGCTGCTCTGCCTGTTCCTGGTAATCATAAAGAGCATTTCCCTGGGCATCAGTTATCTTTAAAATGGATACGGGAGGGTGGTATATTCCGCCGGCAGCAAAGGTAGAAAAAGCCTTGCTTATGTCCAGGGGAGTAACCCCTACTTCCAGCCCTCCCAAGGCTATGGCAGGATTACTTCCTATGTCCTGGATATCCATTTCCTGGCAAAGGGCTTCTACATTTTCTGCCCCTACTTCCATCATTAGCTGGGCATATATTACATTCACAGAGTGAATAGTGGCTTCTTCAATATTGAGTTCCCGGTCAAATTTTTGCCCTCCGTAATTATCTACCTGCCAGGAAGGACTTTGGGGCAGCTCAATGGTGATGGGACCGTTGGGGTTATAGGTGGTCTGCATGGGTATGTGCTGTCGCAGGGCTTCTGCCAATACCATAACTTTAAACACTGAACCTGGCTGCCTTTTGCCCTGGGTGGCAATATTAAACTTGTTTTTTTGGTAATCCTTGCCTCCAATAAGGGCATGGATATAGCCATTGGAGGGATTAGTGCATATCAATGAATAGGAAGGACCAATATCTTCCGGAAAAACCTGTTTTACCGCTTGTTCTGCTTTTTGCTGAAGTTCCAAATCCAGGGTAGTATATATTCTTAAGCCTCCCTTAAACACGTCATAATCAGTAAATTTCTGGTCATATAGCTGCTGTTTTATGTAATCTATAAAATAGGGCGCAATACCAGGGCTGGGGTCACCCGTTTCATAGGGATTGGTTTCATTTAATTCTATGGGGGCAGTCAGGGCTTCAAAGTATTGATCCTTGTCTATCATCTCCTGTTCATACATTAAGCTTAACACCAGGTTTCTCCTTTTTTCTGCCCTTTCCATATTGTTAAAAGGGGAGTAATTCTCAGGGGAACGTGCCAGCCCGGCCAGCAATGCAGCCTGGTCAACGGTAAGTTCAGAGGCATGTACTCCAAAATAAAGCTGGGAAGCTTTTTCAATACCATAGGTACCGGCTCCGAATAATATGGTGTTAAGATACATTTCCAGCACTTTATCCTTGGTATAATGCCGCTCCAGCTGTATGGCTATAGCGGCCTCTTTTATCTTGCGGCTCCATGTTTTTTCCGGAGAAAAATAAACATTCTTTACATACTGCTGGGTTATGGTGCTGCCGCCCTGGGCCAGTTCTCCTGCTTTAAGGTCAGCTATAAGGGCTCCCAGTATCCTTACATAATCCACCCCCTGATGCTCATAATATCTTTTGTCTTCCACTGCTATTATGGCATCCTTTATATAGGGTGACATTTGGTCAAAGTTTATTATTTCCCTGTTTTCTTCGGCATGGAATTCCGTAATAAGCTTACCGTCAATGGAATATACCTTGGAAGTCTGGGCAATAGGGGAAGGGGTCAGCTCTTCCAGCGATGGCAATGAGCTGATGTAAATAAATCCTCCCACAATAACCACAAACAGTACTACTAAAAAGGCAATTAGCAGAAACAAGAAAAAAAATTTTACTCCGCGCCTTCTGTTGCTCATATCATCACCTATCCTGTTTTCTGAAACTGTATTATACTACATTTACCGATGGCAAATGAAGAGCCAAAATAGACAGACACCAGGCTTAGTGATAATATTTAGGCAAAATGTATTATGGAAAGCTTAAAAGGATATAGCAGGCATGGAAAAAAACGTTCAGAAACAGATGGAAATAATATTGTCCGGTACCGAAGATGTGCTGATAGAGCAAGAGCTGGAAAAACTTATAACGGAAAGCATAAATACCGGCCGAAAGTTAAAGGTTAAACTGGGCCTGGATCCCACTGCCCCTGATATACATCTGGGGCATACCGTAGTATTAAACAAACTTAGGCAGTTCCAGGATTTAGGACATCAGGCCATACTGATTATTGGTGATTATACCGCCAGGATTGGCGACCCTTCCGGCCGATCCAGGCTCAGGCCCAAACTGGATCCGGAACAGATTGACCTTAATGCAAGGACTTATATGAAGCAGGCTTATAAAGTGCTTAATCCAGACCAGACAGAGATGGTAAACAATTCCCAATGGCTAAAGCAGCTAAGCTTTGAAGATGTGCTTAACCTGACTGCCAGGTTTACTGTTGCCAGGATGCTGGAAAGAGATGACTTTAAAAAGAGATTTGCTTCCAGCACCCCTATTGCCATTATGGAGTTTCTCTATCCCATTATGCAGGCTTATGATTCGGTAGCCATAGAGGCAGACGTAGAATTGGGGGGAACCGACCAGAGGTTTAATTTACTTATGGGCCGGGAACTGCAGAAGGAGTTTTCACAGAAACCCCAGATAGCCATAACCATGCCTATACTGGTGGGTACTGATGGGGTGGAAAAAATGAGCAAGAGCCTGGGCAACTACATCGGGGTAGATGAACCGCCCCAGGAAATATTTGGTAAAGTAATGTCCATACCCGATGACATTATGCTAGACTATTTCCGCCTGGTTACCCGTATAGGCCTAGAAGAATACAAGCAGCTGGAGCAGCAGCTGTCCCGGGGTGACATAAATCCTTCACTGGTAAAAAGAAAACTGGCTAAAGCCGTAGTGGCTGATTTTTATAGCCAGGAGCAAGCACAGCAGGCAGAAGCTGAATTTGACCTGATATTTAAAAAGAACCAGGTACCGGATGATATTGAGGAGTATAAGATAAATAAAGGGGACGGCAAAATATGGATAGTAAAGCTGCTGGTAGATAGTGGCCTGGTCCCGTCCAATGGACAGGCCAGAAGGCTTATCAGCCAGGGAGCAGTGAAGCTGGACCAGGAAAAGATCGGGGATGCAGACCTGGAGCTGGAAGCAGAGCAGCTTGATGGCAAGGTTCTGCAGAAAGGCAAAAGACATTTTAAGCGGTTAAGGATAGGTTAAAGTGGTTAAGCCCAGAAAAAAAAGAAATGTGCTTTATCCCCCTAAAACCCTTTACTTTAAACCCCAGGGGTCAACCGGCAAGGAGCCTGAGGTGGTGCTTAGCATCGACGAGTATGAAGCGGTAAGGCTGGCTGATTATCAAAACCTCAAACAGGAACAGGCAGCATCTATGATGAATATATCCCGCCCTACTTTTACCCGCCTTATTGACAGTGCCCGCCAAAAGATTGCTAAAGCCATAGTAGGAGGCAGGGCTATACGCATAGAAGGGGGAGATTTTATTTTCCTAAAAAATAGGATCAGGTGTGACAGCTGTGGTAATATCTGGGAAACTGAGCAAATGCAGAATAAAGAAAAAAACTGTCCCCAATGCGATAGCCAGCAGGTAACCGATGTAGGCAATATGCTAAGCCGGGGCCCCAGAAGGAGAAGAAGGGGCGGCTGGTAGTTGAAGGGCAGGTTGAATAAATTTTTAGCCCGCATACAGGAACAATATGGCAAGTTGCCTAAAGATTTGCATATTACCAAAAAAGCAGGTGCCCTGGTAGCCATATCCGGAGGGCATCCTATTTTAGCAGAAGAGCCCACATTAACTTATTGTCCCTTGTATAAGTCATTGTTTAAAGCAGACTCTATTGACCGCAAATCCATCATGGCCAAATTTGAAATCCAGGCCAAAAAGTGGGGAATGTTTACTCCAGACAGAAAGGTTTCTGAATGCAGTATAGTGGTTCCTTTCGGGGCTTCTGAAATGATTATGTATGCTCTGGAAAGGAAAGGAGTGGAAGCAGCAGTACTGGTTTGCGAAGGAGCGGGTACGGTTATCACCGATAATCCTTTTACCGTGCAGGGAATAGGAGCCTATATGAACGGTATTTTTTACACCACTGCTGTTCCGGAAATTATACATAAATTAAAAAACCAGGGGGCCTGCGTATTATCTGAAAAAGGCACCATCAATCAGTTGGGCGGAGTGAAAAAAGCCTACAGGCAGGGATACCGTAAAATTGCGGTCACGGTCAGGGGGGATCAAATAGACCAGATAAAAAAGATAAGGGATTTTCAATTCAGGAATCCCGGATTTACCACAGTTATCATGGCAGTATGCAATACTGGAATTTCCGGATACCAGGCCAGAGTAGTCAGGGATAATGCTGATCTGGCCTGGGCCTGTGCCTCTTCTAAAATCAGAAGTATTGTGGGTCCTGCTTCAATGGTGCAGCTAGGAATGAAAATACCGGTATTTATAACTACCAGTGCGGGTATTGAGTTATTGTCCCATTATTCTAACCAGAAAGAGCTGCTTTCAGTTTTAGAAAGCGGGTCCAAAAAATATATAACCTCCAGCCGCTGCCAGCAAGGGGGGACCAAATTCAATATGGGTAGGTTTTCAGTTTATTTATATCCAGTGGATAAACTGCCGGTATATACTCCGGATCAGCCCCAGCCCTTAGCATAGAAAACGCTTGACAATAGTTGTATATAATATAATAATATTAGCATATTAATATATTTAGGAGGAAATATGCCTATATACAGCTATAAATGCAAAAGCTGTGGAAACAGCTTTGATCTTTTAACCGGGGAAGAATTGGCTTGCACCAAATGTGGAAGCCAGGAAATAGAAAAAAACTATGCTAGTTTTGAATTTAATGCTAATGTAGATAAAAGTAGTGGATGTGGAAGCTGCGGCGGGGGATGCTGCGGTTTTTAAATATATTACAATCCTGAGCGGAGGGCCGCATACCAAGCGGCCCTTTTAATTTTAACCAGACAATTTACCCTCAAAATTTTTTATCAACTATAAAAAGTTAGGCAAACAAAACTTTTTTTCAAAACTGCTTGCATTATGAACTATGGTTCACTATAATACAATTGAACATTAGTTCATAACACGGAGGTGGCAAAATGCCAGGATTTGATGGAACAGGACCAGCAGGAATGGGTCCCATGACCGGAAGAGGCAGAGGTTATTGTATTATGCCGGCGGCAAAGCTGAACTCGAGGTCTTATCCAGCAACAGCTGGAATGAGTCGGCCAGGGACTGCATCCGTTGTAAACAGGCCCAGGTTAAGGGGCCGATGGCCGTTAGGTTCAAGGCTGAGGTTACCCCGGACCAGAAGAAGAATATAAGGAAAGGAGTGCTTGTTATGCCAAGAGGAGATGGAACAGGACCAGCAGGAATGGGTCCTATGACCGGAAGAGCAGCAGGATACTGCGCTGGATATAATACGGCAGGATTTATGAATCCTTACGGAGGAAGAGGTTTTGCAGGACGCGGGGCAGGAATGGGCCGGGGAAGAGGCTATAGGAATGCCTACTATGCTACCGGCCTTCCTTTCTGGGCCAGATACCCGGTTCCCCCCGCTGGTGCAGAACCCTATTATGCAGAAGCAGCCCCTGTTGATGAAATGGACCAGTTAAAACAGCAGGCAGATGCCTTAAAACAGCAGCTGGACCAGATCCAGGCCAGGATGGAAGAATTGGGCAAACCGGAAAAAGAAGAGTAGAATAATTAAACATTAAAAACAGAAAGAGGATAGAGTCTAGATTGTTTTACTAGACTCTATCCTCTTTACCAAGCAGTAAAGGCGGTCCCATGAACGACATGAACCAAGATCAGAAATTAGAAGAAAATATGTCTCAGGTAAAACGTAAATTTATGGTATTTAGCGGCAAGGGGGGAGTTGGCAAGACCACAGTGTCCGTAAACTTAGCCTATTCCCTGATGGCTAAGGGTAACAAGGTAGGTTTGCTGGATGTGGACATACATGGCCCCAACGTAATCAAGGCCTTGGGGCTGGATAAGGAAAAACTGTCTGGAACCGGGCAAAAAATTAAACCCCTGGAGGCTTTCAATAATCTCAAAGTGATAAGCACCGCTTCTTTTTTGGAGACTGAAGACAGCCCCGTAATATGGCGGGGACCGTTAAAGATGAAGATTATCAGGCAGTTTTTAACTGATGTGGATTGGGGCCAGTTGGATTATATGATCATAGATTCTCCTCCCGGAACTGGAGATGAGCCACTTTCCATAGCCCAGCTTATGCCCGGCCTGACCGGGGGAATTGTAGTAACCACTCCCCAGCAAATGGCTACTATAGATGCTAAAAAAAGTATCAGGTTTGCCCAGCAGCTCAAACTCCCCTATATAGGGGTAGTGGAAAATATGTCCGGTTTTCTTTGTCCCCACTGCGGGCAAAGGATAGATATTTTTAAAACCGGGGGAGGACAACAGATTGCTGAAGAAATGGGAGTAGATTTCTTGGGAAGAATTCCCTATGACCCCCTGGTTATGAGTTTAAGTGATGAAGGCCATGTATATTTAAAGGATTATAAAAATGGCACTCCTGTAAGTGAAGCCTATAGCCATATAGCTAACCGGATTAAAAGTATTGCTAAATAATTGATACTTGAACCGTCAGGCCTAAGTTGATAATATATTTTATGAGTATATGCCCAAAACAAAGGAGGATCTATGAAAAAGGAGCTGGAAGCAGCCAATGCTATGTACCCACTGCCGGTGGTTTTAGTTACTACCCACGACGGCAGGGGCAATGACAATATCATGACTGCCGCCTGGACTACCAATGTAAGCAGGAAAAATCCTTGTGTAGCCGTTTCTGTAGGAAAAGATAAGCTTTCCTTTAAAAATATTGAAAACACGGGGGATTTTGTGATAAATATATGCAGCCATAACATATTAAAGCAGGTTGATTTTTGCGGGGAAACCCATGGCCAGGATATAGATAAATTTAAACAAACCGGCCTTACTGCTGCTGCAGCTGTAAAAGTAGGGGCTAAACTTATATCGGAGTGCCCAATAAACCTGGAATGCAGATTGAGGCAGGTTTATGCCATAGATACCGGGAATATGGTAATTGGTGAGATAGTAAAAGTACATGTTGAACAGGATATATTGGATGGGGAAGGTAGAATTGATTACCAAAAATTGGATCCGGTAGTGTATGCCCAGAAAACATATTTTAAATTGGGGGACGCGGTGGCCAAGAGAGGATTTTCCCAAGAAGATGAATAAAACCAGTCCTGCTACAATTACTATTCTTATGGATAATCAAGCCTATCAGCCGGAGTTAAAAGCAGAGCATGGGCTTTCCATGCTGGTAGAAAAGGATGGCATGAGAATCCTTTTTGATACCGGGCAAACCGATAATCTGCAATATAATGGGAGGGCTATGGGTGTAGCCTTGCATAATTTGGATGCGGTAGTGTTAAGTCACGGCCATTTTGACCATAGCGGGGGGCTGATGTCGGTTGTTAGGAAAAATCCGGGGATAAGGGTGTATGGCCATCCCGCAATATTTGAAAGCAAATATGCAGACCATGGTAGGGGAAAAATATATATAGGGATGCAGTATAAACTCCAGGATTACCAAAAAGCAGGAGCAAATTTTGTGCTGTCGGAAAGCAGCCAGGAAATTGGACCTGGTATTTTTAGCTCCGGCCATATTGACCGGGTTAATGATTTTGAGCGGGTAAGCCCTGCATTTATCAAGGACACCGGCCGGAATTTTATTTCCGATAACCTGGAAGATGACGGTTGCCTGATAATAGAGCAGGGCCAAAAAATAATATTAATTTTGGGATGTACCCACAGCGGCCTTATAAATACCCTGGACCTGGTAAGCAGGAAATGGGGCAAAGACCATTTTGCTTTAATAATAGGAGGACTGCACCTGTCTGATAAGGACAGCAGCTATGTGACCAGGGTTTTGGAAAGGGCCAACAGGTTTAAGATAGATAAATTAATACCTCTTCACTGCAGCGGCCTTAACCACCAGGCCCTGTTTGAACATTATCTGGGTCACAGGGTCGAATACGGGGGTGCCGGCAAGGTGATAAATTGCGGGGAGGAGTGTTAGATGTTTTATGGTCCAGTGCTTTCACGCAGATTCGGTTATTCTTTAGGGGTGGATGTAATACCGTTTAAGGTGTGCAGCTATGATTGTGTTTATTGCCAGCTGGGGCCTACCACCTTAAAAACAATAGAAAGAAAAAGTTATCTTGAGGTTGATATCAACCAGTTCAAAAAAGAATTAATAGATAAAATTAGCGATTTTCCCTATATTAATTATGTAACTTTTTCCGGCTCGGGGGAACCTACCTTAAATTTGGATATAGGCCAGCTTATTGGAGCGGCCAAAGGAGTCTCTCCGGTACCGGTAGCGGTACTTACCTGCGGGGCTACTCTGGGTCTGCCGGGAGTGGTGGAGGATCTAGGGCAAGCGGATATAGTTAAAGTTTCCCTGGATGCCTGCAGCCAGGATTCCTTAAAAAAGATTAACCGGCCGGCAGCAGGCATAGATTTTGAATCCAACCTGATGGGCCTAAAAAGATTAACCCAGGAATTTGAGGGCAGTATATGGCTGGAAATAATGGTTCTGAAGGGCATAAATGATAACCTGGGAAGCGCTAACCGTTTTAAAACCATAATAGATGAGTTAGGCAGCAGGATAGATAAGATACACTTAAATACAGCTGTAAGGCCTTCGGGGGGCGGCTACATCAGGCTACCAGACCAGGGCAGTCTTAAAGAGATTAAAAACATATTGGGCAGCAGGGCAGAAATAATAGGTAAGGTAGAATACGGCCAATACAGCAGCAACCTTATAAACATGGAGCAGGGAATAACCGAACTTGTAAAGAGGAGGCCGGCCACCATTACTGATATGGCCTCCGCCTTGGGGATAAACAGAAATGAAGCTATCAAAATTTGCGATAAGTTGATGTCTGAAGGAAAAATAAGGTACAGTATAAAAGGATCTGATAAATATTATGTTACAGATAAGGAGCGAATATGAAAATTGCTATTTCCACTGATAATAATATGGTATCGCCTCATTTTGGCCGATGCCCTCAATTTACCATTGTGGATTTTGAAGAGGGGAAAATAAAGGAACAAAAGATTATAGATAACCCGGGGCATCATCCGGGGTACCTGCCCCAGTTTTTAGCTGAACAGGGAGTAAGCTGTATAGTGGCCGGAGGCATGGGAAGCAGGGCCGAAGAGCTGTTTGGCCAAGCCCATATCGATACGGTGTTAGGTGTTCAGGGGGAAATACCTGAAGTTATAGACAAGCTGCTAAAAGGTACCCTGGAGGGAAGCCCAAGCGCTTGTAGCCCTGGAGCTGGAAGGGGTTACGGTATTAATAAAACAGAATGTGATCATGAGGAGGAATGAGTTATGCCTAGAGGAGACGGAACAGGACCGGCTGGCCAGGGACCAGGGACCGGCAGAGGATTAGGCCGCGGCGGCGGAAGAAGCAGGATGGGAGGTTCTGGAGCTGGACCCCAGGGTTTCTGCATATGCCCTAATTGCGGGCAAAGGACAGAGCATAAGGCTGGGGTTCCCTGCACAGAGTTAACCTGCCCTGAATGCGGAACCAATATGGTAAGAGAATGACAGCCAGGCCTCGTATAAAGAAGATAGTGGATATGCTGCCTTTGTATGTATTGTATAAACCCATGGGGGTAGCAGAACAAAACCTGGAAACAGAAAGCCTTACCTTAGAAGAAATGGAAGCTTTAAAACTTAAAGACGGGCAGGACCTTAAACAGGAAGAAGCAGCCAAGCAAATGGGTATATCAAGGTCTACTTTCCAGAGGCTGCTTCATGCTGCCCGTAAAAAGATTATAAATGCTATCCTGGAAGGCAAGGCTATAAGGTTTGAAGGGGGCAATTATATTGCCAATGAGAACATTATTAGCTCCAAATGTGTTAAAGGTAACTATCACTTCTTTATAAAAAAAGATGAGCTTAAGGACCAGCAATACAAGATAAGCAAAATAAAATGCCCTAAATGCGGCAAACGGCTGGTTGATTTTAAATAATTAATATA
>JAQVDY010000015.1 GCA_028698215.1 Actinomycetota bacterium
TAATCGGCGCCTTTAGGGCCCGGCACACTTTCCGGACCCAGGCCAGAATGCTCATATTCTTTTCGGTTATTCCCCTTTTAGCCAATATTGCCTACAATTTTTTCCCCCAGGCATTACAGGGAATAGAAATAACCCCGGTCATGTTTAGCATTACCGGCATACTGATGTTTTTTGCCCTGTTCTATTACAAGCTGCTGGACATAACCCCCATAGCCTGGGAGACCTTAATAGACGGGCTAAATGAAGGAATCCTGATATTGGATAAACAGAACCGTGTCGCTGACATAAATAATACTTTTAGGGATATGCTGCACTTGGATAAACCAGCTATTGGCACCCCGGTATGCGATATTTTAGCCGCCTATCCCGATATAAAGAAATTTGTAGGCCGAAAGGACCCTTCGCGCCAGGAAATATCCTTGCTTCAAAAGGGAAAGAAATATTTTTTCCTGTTTGAAAAATCCTATATCTATGACCAGAAAAATGAGTACAGGTTAGGCAGCATCATCATTGCCAGGGATATTACCTTTTATCGAAAGGCCCAGCAGGAAATCCTGCAAAGTGAAGAAAAATTCAGAACCCTGTTTGAGCAATCCCTGGACGGCATATACATTACCACTACTGAAGGAAAGTTCATAGACTTAAACCAGTCCTTGGTAAATATGCTGGGTTATGGGCAAAAGAAAGACATACTATCCTTAGATAGGGCCTCCCGCTTGTACCTGCACCCCGCCGATTGTCCGGAGCCGGAGCAAAACAACCAGGTGTTTGTTACCCAGCTAAAGAAAAAAAATGGGCGCATCATTGACGTAGAAATAAGTTTTTCAGTAATCCATGACCAGGATCAGCCCAAATACTGCCAGGGTATAGTAAGGGATATCACTGAACGGAAGAAGATTGAAGACCAGCTAAAATACCTTTCTTTTCACGACCAGCTAACCGGACTGTATAACCGTAACTATTTTGAGCAGGAAATGAAAAGGATTAATAAAGATATAAGCCGGTTTATGCCGGTAACCGTACTTTCTGTAGATATTAACAACCTTAAGGTTATAAATGACCGGCAGGGCCATCCCCGGGGAGACCAATTGATTAAAAAAGCAGCTGAAATATTGGCCGGGATGGTAAGAAAAACAGACATACTGGCCCGGGTGGGGGGAGATGAATTTAATGCCATCCTGCCCGATACTTCCAAGGAGACAGCCATAGCCCGGCTGGGTAATCTGGAGCAGACACTGAAAGAATATAATCAAAATTCTATTCAAATGCCTTTAAGCATGGCCATAGGGTTGGCTACAACCCAGGAAGATGAAAAAAACCTTTTGGAGGTTATAAGAAGATCTGACCGCAGAATGTATGCCCACAAGAGGATGGCTAAATCCAGGGACCTGAATGCTAATTAGCCCCTTTTCCGGTAAGCACCGCTTTTACCGTAACCAGCACTATCTTGGTGTCCAGCCATAAACCCATATCCCTTACATAAGCAGCATCGTATTCTACCTTGTCCGGTATACTCAAGCTGTCCCTGCCAGAGATCTGGGCCAGTCCGGTAACCCCCGGCCTTACCCGGTCCACCCCTTTTTCTTTCCTGAGCTTAATTAATAGGTCCTGGTTGTAAAGGGCGGGACGGGGACCCACAAAACTCATATCTCCCTTTACTATATTAACCAGCTGGGGAATTTCATCCAGGCTTACCCGGCGCAAAAAAGTTCCCAGCCTGGTATTGTATTTTTCCTGCTCCTTCATCTGGTCGGTAGGTATATCAGGTGTGCCTTCCTTCATGGTGCGGAACTTAAAAATAGTAAAATAGGCGCTTCCCAGTCCCACCCTTTTCTGGGTAAAAATAATTTTACCCTTGGAATCCGTAGCAATGGCTATTGGAATTATTACCCACAGGGGTATAAAAATTATAAGAAGTAAAACGGAACCGATGATATCTAGAAAACGCTTAAAAAATTTGTAAACCATTACTGCTTGTACCACATCTTGTTTTGGTCAAATTCAGGTATAACCTTCTTTAAATCCTTAAACAGGTTATCATAATCATACAGGGTGATTTCCTTTTCAATATTAAACAGGATATTAATCATCTCATCTTTGTTGGCCAGCCCATTATTCTGGGCCATAAAAATAGAAGGAAAATCAGTAGTAACCAGCTCTTCGTCATGGCAGGTAAGCTCCTCATCCAGCTTTTCCCCGCTCCTTATGCCCGAATAGGAAATCTTTATATCCCTATCCGGTATAAGGCCGTATAGCCTTATCATATTCTTGGCCAGGTCCAGTATATTTATAGGCTCGCCCATATCCAGGACATAGATTTCTCCTCCCTGGCCCATGACACAGGCCTGTATTACCAGCTGGGAGGCCTCTGATATGGTCATAAAGAAACGGTTCATATTGGGATGGGTGACCATCACCGGACCGCCTTTTTCTATCTGGTTTTTAAATATGGGAACCACGCTGCCCTGGCTGCCCAGGACATTTCCGAACCTAACTATGATATAGGCGGTATCGCCTGCCTTGGACTTAGACACCAAATATTTTTCAGCCAGGGTTTTAGACAGGCCCATTACACTGTTAGGGTTAACCGCCTTATCAGTAGACAGCATCACAAATTTTTTAACTCCGAATTCCGAACATATCTTGGATAAGGATTTAGTGCCTACAAAATTGTTTTGCAAAGCTGCCTCAGGATTAAGCTGCATCAAGGGAACATGCTTGTAAGCTGCAGCATGAAAAACATAATCAGGCTTGTATTTTTTAAACACCCCCCGGATGCTGTCCTTGTGCCGTATATCAGTAACAATGGGTATGGCACTGAAGAAATTATGCTCATTGGTCAGTTCCTGCTCTATTAAAAACATGTTGTTCTCTGAATGGTCCACCATAATCAGCCTGGCCGGCTTGAACCTGATGACCTGCCTGCAGATTTCGGAGCCGATGGACCCCCCTGCCCCGGTAATCAGGATGGATTTACCTTCAAACTCGGAAAAGATGGCTGAATAATCAATCTTGACCGGCTTTCTGCCCAGGATATCTTCAATCTGTATATCCCTTACCTGGTACAGGTGGGCCTTGCCGTCAATTATCTCATACAGGCTGGGTAAAGTTTTGCACACTGCCCCTTCTTCCCGGGCTTTGAAAGCTATCTCTTTACGTATCTCACCTGAAGCAGAAGGCATGGCGATAATTACCTCGTCTACTGAAAGCTTCTTTATAAATTTCTTAATTTCCTGGGTTTTTCCCACTACCTTAATGCCATGTATCTGCTGTCCCAGCTTGGCCTTGTCATCATCCAGGAAACCTACCGGCTGATACTGGGTATTTTTCTGCCTTATCATTTCCCTGGCAATCATTTCTCCCGCATCCCCGGCCCCGATGATAAGGGCCCTCTTTTTCCGGGTATATATACTTCCAAACTTAAGCTCATTAAAAAGCCGGGCTGAATAGCGGGAAGTGGCAACCATAATCAGGGTAAGCAGAAAATCAATAATAAGGATACTTTTGGGAAAATAGGGAGTTTCAAAAATATAGAAGACAAAAATCATAATAGCCGCACTTAAGGCCAGGCACTCTATTATGGTGATAAATTCCCTGAAGCTGGCATACTTCCATATTTTCCTGTACATGCCAAATATGGCAAATATCAGCAGCTTGACCCCGATAATAATTAGGGTATATTCCCATACATAAGCAGAATATTGGGGTGGCAAAGACTCCAGACCGGCCAGTGTAATCTGTCCCCTTAAATAAAAAGACAGGGTAAAGGCGGAAAAGAATATTAATATATCCAGGAAAACCTGGATCACTATATTTTTTATCTTAGAAAAATTCATGAAATCAGTTAATATTATCCAAATAATCCTGGCCTACCACTATGGCAATATCAGAATCGGCGCCATATTCAGATTCAAACTTATCCTGCTGGATCTGTATTTTTTCATAGCTGTCCAAAACCAAAGCCACCTGGTCGGCCTGCTCCTTGTTCTCCTGGGTATAATATATAACAGTTTTTTCATAATTGAAACTATCAGCATTGGCCATCTCTGAAATCTTAAACCCATACACTCTCAAATAAGAGCTCATCCTGGAAGCTACCCCGGAAATGCCATTACCATTGGCTATAAATATCCTGGTTTCAGCAGCAATTGATTTGTCCACCGTCTGGCCTACATCCACATTGATCTCCAGGGGGGTTACCCCTTCCGCCGAAAACCAGGACACCCGCTCATGCACCAGGTCATACTGGAGAACGTATCTGCCCGGCTCCTCCGGAGAATACACCATTATGTCCTGCTCCAGCTCCTGGCCGGGTTCCAACTGTTGTATATGGAGCCTGCGGCCGTTATCCCACATAACCGGCTCCCTGGTATCCCGGTCTATCCAGTGATACCCTAAATTAATCTCCAGGTCGGGGTTGTTTTCCCAAACCATGGAGCCTGTATTTTTTACCCATATGGTAACCGGATACTTCTCCCCCGGCTTCATATAGGAAGGAGTGGTATTAAAGTCATCATACAGGGCAGCATAATCCACATCCACTGCTACCAGTTTCTCATAAGGAGGTACGCCCTGGTAGGAAAACCAGGTTACATTTTCCTGCACCATATCTACCTGAAGCATATAGCGGCCGGAATCGGAAGGGGCCTGTATATTAAGCTCAAAAGTCGCTTCCTGGCCGGGCTCCACTGTTTCTAAAGGCAGAAAAGCCCTTTCCCCGTCAAACACCACCATCTGCCTGTTTTCAAAATCTATCCAGTGGTAGCCCAAAAAGAATGCTTCCTGTTTACCGTTTCTCTCCCAGGTCACTGCCCCCGTATTTTTTACTTTTACCTTAAACTTATAGGTAAGATTAGCCGACATGGAATCGGGCAATGCAGTTACTTCACTGTAAGCAGCATTATATTTAGAAGCCGGCTCCCCGGCCAAAACCCTTTTCCACATGGCCCGGGCTTCTTCAATATCCGGTATCTGCACTGATATGGTACCGTCCTCTATCCAGTCAGCGTGGGAAGGTATGATGGCGGTCTGGAACTTTTCCCCATTAAAAGAAAGGGCGGCCTTGGAATACCGCAGTATAGTCATGACATCCAAATCGGTCCTGGTGTTGGAAGCCAGTATGTTAAAGTAATAGGGTACATCGGTTACATACTTTAAATTAAGTTTCTGCTCCACCAAAGCCTTAAATATCTGCTGCTGCCTTTGTATACGGCCGATATCCCCCAGCTCGGTAGAGCGGTCCCGGGTATAGGCTAAAGCCTGTTCCCCGGTAAGATGATGGGTTCCGGGAGAAAGAAAGGTTCCGCTTTTTTCATCCTCCAGAGGCCTTTCCACAGTTATATCTATTCCATCTACCGCATCCAGTATCTCTACAAAACCGTTAAAATCCAAGGTTATGTAATGATTTATATTGGTATCCAAAAAATCTGATACAGTCTTTATCATAAGCTCTTCCTGCCCGTAAGCATAAGCAGCATTAATCTTGTCTTCCCCATAACCCGGTATCTCCACTAAAGTATCCCGGGGGATGGAAAGAAGCGTTCCTTCCACCTTGACCGGATCCAGGTAAAGCAGCATGATGGTATCCGCCCTGCCTGCCTCCTGGTCGCTATCCCTGCTGTCCCTTCCCAAGATAAGCACAGTTATAGGTTCCTGGGGGGATTCAATAGGGGTAAGTATGCTTTCCACCTCTGAAGTAGTGCCTTCATTTATGGTCTGGTTTAAGGAATTTATATAATAGAAAAATACCCCCGTTGCCGCTCCCGCCAGCACTATCAGGCTGGCAAATACAATAATTAACACTCTCCCGTAGCGGGGGATTCTAAAAAACCATCTTTTTTTTATTTGCTCCATATCACCTATACCTTTTTAATATCTGCTCCCAGGCCCTGTAATTTTTTATCTATTCTCTCATATCCCCTCTCAATATGGTATATATCCATAACCTCGGTTATGCCTTCTGCCGCCAGACCAGCCAGCACCATAGCCGCCCCTGCCCTCAAATCGCAGGCTGTGACCGGGGCCCCCGAAAGTTTTTCTGAGCCCCTGATAATAGCATGGTGGCCGTCAATCTTTATATCCGCTCCCATCCGGTTCAGTTCATCCACATACATAAAACGGTTTTCAAATACATTCTCAGTTATAACCGATACCCCGGGAACGGTAGCCAGCAGTACCGCAATGATAGGCTGCAGGTCAGTAGGAAAACCGGGATAAGGCAGGGTGCTTATATGCACCGGCTTTAATTGCTGGCCCGGGCTTACCCTTATCCTGTTCTCAGCTGCTACCTCTATATCTATGCCAATTTCTTTTAATTTAAGTAAAAATATTTCCAGGTTGCGGGCTGATGCTCCCACCACTTCCACCTGCTGGCCGCATAAGGCGGCCGCAGTAATAAAGGTGCCGGCCTCTATGCTGTCCGGCATAACCTCATAGGCAGTACCTTTAAGCTGGTCTACCCCCCTTATGGTAATGCTGTCAAACCCGGCTCCTTCAATATCAGCTCCCATGGATTTTAGAAACCGGGCCAGGTCCACTATTTCCGGCTCCCGGGCGGCATTATTGATTACGGTTTCCCCTTCTGCCAAACAGGCCGCCATCATAATATTTTCAGTAGCTCCCCGGGAAGGGAAATCCAAATCTATTAAGGCCCCTTTAAGCTTTCCGGAACCATTGCTGACCTTAGCATGCACATAACCGTGCTCCATATAGTTTTCAGTGCCCATAAACTCAAATCCCTTTAGATGAAGATCGATTTGCCGGGACCCTATATTGCACCCCCCGGGTATGGCCACTTTCACCTTCCCAAAACGGGACAGCAAGGGCCCTGCTACCAGTATGGAAGCCCTCATCTTTTTTACCAGCTCATAGGGTGCTTCTACGCTGTCTACAGAGTCCGGACCGATGGTCATGACACCCCGGGCCTGATCGAAGTCCACCTGGGCCCCCAGGGTGCGCAGCACCAAAGCCATAGTATTAACATCTTCTATCTGGGGGACTTTTTTTAAGGTAGTTTTACCGGTAGCCAGCAGTGCCGCTGCCATAAGTTTTAAGGCGGAGTTTTTAGCGCCGCCTACTTCTACTATACCGCTAAGTTTTTTTCCGCCATTTATTACAAATTTTCCCATATATATCCTGTCATATTTAAAGTATTGGATATTATAGCAAATTAGAGGCCTAAAAAAAATAAAAGGTACCTTAAATCCGCCAAGGGGCCCGGCAGTTTGCCTGTATGACTCATTTGGTATATATTTAACTAAAATAATTTCAAGGAAATTAAGTAATGCTAACCCTGGAATATTATAACCTGGTAGAAAAATTAAACCAACTTATAGAAACAAAACAGTGGAGGGAAATAAAGGAGCTTTTGGCTGACATTCCCCCTGCCGATTTTGTACACCTGCTGGATGATTTTGACCATGAGACCGGGCTGGTGCTGTTCAGGCTGCTCCCCAAGGAGGAGGCGGTAAAAGTATTTGCCCAGCTGGAAGCAGCCGACCAGGAACAGCTGCTGGCCAACCTGGGAAGCCAGAGGGCCAAGCAGATAGTATTAGACCTTCCCCCCGATGACCGCACCGAGCTGTTTGGGGATCTTCCCGGAAATGTTACCCAGAAACTGCTAAACATCCTTCCTGCCCCGGAAAGAAGGGAAGCCCTGGCCCTTCTCTGCTATCCGGAAAGAAGCGTGGGCCGGCTAATGACTCCCGATTACGTGGCAGTAAAATCCTTCTGGACCGTGGACCAGGCCTTGAAGCATATAAGGAGGATGGGCAAAGACGCAGAAACCATTGATATTATCTATGTAGTGGACGGCGGCTGGCACCTGGCTGACAGCATCCCTTTAAGGAAGCTGATACTGGCTGATCCCCACCAGAAGATAGAAGAGGTTATGGATTACAAATATATTTCCCTTCATGCCGACCAGGACCAGGAAGAAGCAGTAAAGATCATGAGGGACTCCGATCTTACCGCCCTGCCCGTAACCGACCACCAGCAGGTGCTGATGGGTATAGTTACCGTAGATGATATACTGGATATCCTGGAAGAAGAAACCACTGAAGACTTCCAGAAGGTAGCCGGTGTATCCCCGGTGGGAATCAAATATACTTCCGCCTCTTCGGTCACCCTGTATGTAAAAAGGATAGGGTGGCTGGCCATACTTATGGTAGCCGGCTTTATATCCTCTACCATAATATCGCATTTTGAGGCCTCCCTGAACTCGGTAATTGCCCTGGCCTTTTTTATACCGGTATTAATCGGTACCGGAGGTAATACTTCCACCCAGTCTTCCACCCTGATTATCAGGGCCTTATCCACCGGTGAACTTACGGTAAGGAAATGGTTCTATGTGGTAAAAAAAGAACTGCTAACCGGACTGCTTCTGGGAATATCCATGGGAACAGTATTTTTGCTGAGGGTTGTTATTTTAAGGGAAGGCCTGCTGCTGGGCATAACCCTGGGGCTGGCCGTGGTAGCTATTATAATGATAGCCAACCTGCTGGGAGCCCTGCTGCCCATACTGCTTACCAAACTAAGGCTGGACCCAGCCGTAATCAGCAGCCCCCTGCTCACCACCGTAGTGGATGCCCTGGGACTGCTAATCTATTTCTCCATAGCCGCCCTGATATTCAGCCTTTAGCCGGCTTTTGCTATAATAAAATAAAAAAGGGGAAACCATGCAGATCAAACTGGAAAAAAATCAAACCCACATAAACCAGCTGGTAGAAAAATTTATAACACCTGCTGAAAAGATTAAGGCAGTATATGAGCAATCCTACACCATGGACGGCTCAGTTCAGACCAAGGTTCACCTGCTTACCACCAAAAAAATTATATATGTGGAGTTTTTAAAAAATGATGCCTTCATCAAATGCTATCCCCTGCACAATCAAATCTCCTACCAGATAGAAAGACAGGCAGAAAAAGACCTTCTTAATGTAGATAATATAATAAGCATAAAAATAAGGGTGTCCCCTGATGCCAGCATAATATTCAGGTTTGACCATCAGCTGGACCGCTCCCACTATATCACCACCCTGTCCCAGGAAAAACAGGAGGCATACCAGTTTTTGCTTAAGCTAAACCAGCTGCTGGCAGAAATCTAGCTATTTTTTAAGCTTCCTTAAAGCAATGATGGCTTGTACCACCTTCTTGGTTTCTTCCGTTATTTCCTGCACTATATCATGTTTTTTGCCTACTTCCTGTACCGCTTTATGCCGGTCCTGGTAGGTGGTAGGAATAGCTTTTCCGGTAAGTATATTGGCATTATTGTTAAAAAACTCCATATAGCCTTTCTGTACCGCAATAAAGACTTCTTTTGGCCCCTGCTTAAACTTTACAATGCCTGTATCCAGCTGGCACACTATAGGGGCATGCTCCGGAAGTATGCCCAGGCTGCCCTTTACTGAAGGCACACTTACCAATTCCACCTCGTCTTCAAATACAGTCTCCTCGGGGGTAACAATGGAGGCATGGATAAGCTTAGCGGCCATTTTCTTCCTCCTGTTTTAGCTGCACTGCCCTCTCCTCTGCTTCTTCAATACTTCCGATCATGTAAAAGGCAGCTGCCGGCAGGTTATCATATTTTCCCTCCAATATGGCCGTAAATCCCTTTACCGTGTCTTCTACCTTTACATATTTTCCCTGCTTGCCCGTAAACTGTTCGGCTACAAAGAAAGGCTGGGAAAGGAAACGCTCAATCTTGCGGGCCCGGTTCACTATCAGCTTATCTTCTTCTGATAGTTCATCAATGCCCAAAATGGCAATAAGATCCTGCAGTTCCTTGTTTTTCTGCAGGCATTCCTGTACCTGGCGGGCCACTTTATAGTGCTCCAGCCCTACCACTTCCGGATCCAGGATCCGTGAAGAGGAAACCAGGGGATCTACTGCAGGATAAAGCCCCCGTTCTGATACTTCACGGGACAGCACCACCGTAGAATCCAGGTGGGTAAAGGTGGTAGCCGGCGCGGGATCGGTTAAATCATCTGCCGGTACATAAATAGCCTGCACCGAGGTAATAGAGCCGGCATCAGTAGAGGTAATCCTTTCCTGCAGCTCCCCCATCTCGGTAGCCAAAGTGGGCTGGTAGCCCACCGCCGAAGGCATCCTGCCTAAAAGGGTGGACACTTCCTGGCCGGCCTGCACAAACCTGAAAATATTATCTATAAACAGCAGAACATCCTTTTTTTCCTGCTCCCTGAAATATTCAGCTACAGTCAAGGCAGACAAAGCTACCCTCAGCCGGGCTCCCGGAGGCTCATTCATCTGCCCGAATACCAAGGCAGTTTTATCCAGTACCCCTGACTGCTTCATCTGAAGCCATAGGTCATTGCCCTCCCTGGTCCTTTCCCCCACTCCGGCAAATACCGACAAGCCTCCGTGCTGGGTGGCAATATTGTGGATAAGCTCCATGATAATTACGGTTTTGCCCACCCCCGCCCCGCCAAACATGCCTATTTTTCCTCCCTTAACAAAGGGGCAAAGGAAATCTATAACCTTGACTCCTGTTTCCAGCAGCTCGGTTTTGGTGTCAATTTCAGTGATGGAAGGCGGCGGCTGATGGATGGGCAGCTTCTTCCCGGTTACAATGATACCGCCATCCATATCCTTGGGCTGGCCCAGCACATCTATAATCCTTCCCAGTACCTCTTTTCCCACCGGAACCTGGATGGGACTACCGGTATTTATTACTTCCATGCCCCGGCTGAGCCCGTCAGTACTGGACATGGCAATAGCCCTTACCCTGCCCTGGCCGATGGACTGCTGTACTTCGGCCACTACTTCCAACCTGCGCCCGCTGCTGTCTTCATCATAGATTTTTAAAGCAGTATAAATATGGGGCAGGGACCCTGGGAATTCAATATCCAGTACCGGTCCCCTGATGCTTACTATTTTTCCCTTGGTTAATCTTTCCATAAGCTCTCTTTCTAACCGTACTTTTCAGCGCCTGAAATTACTTCCATTATTTCAGTGGTAATCTGGTGCTGCCTGCTGCGGTGGTATTGACGGTCCAGCTTCTCTAATAGTTCATCTGAATTTTCCTTGGCCTGGTCCATGGCCACCATCCTGGCCCCCACCTCGCTGGCCGTGGATTCTAAAAGCAGCCGGTACACATAAGTAAAAATATATTCCGGCACCAAAGACCGTATTAAGGTCACCAGGTCCGGCTCATAAATAAAATCAGGAGTAATCCTGCAAACCCTGTTGTCAATCATAACCTCATCTATGCCATAAGCTGCCTGGTCACCCTCATCCATCTTTTCTGACAGGGGTATAGGCAGAATCTGTACCGTTACCGGCTTATGGTGGGCCACACTTATAAATTTGGTATAGCAGATAAGCACCCGGTCCACTTCCCCTACTACATACCTGGAAATTATTTCCCGGGATATCTCCCGGGCATCCATAAATTTCGGCCAGGCAGAAAGGTTCTCATAAACACGGGACAAGGGCTGCCCCTGGTAGGAAAAATAGTTCTTACCCTTGGTGCCGATTACATCCAGGACCACCTGTTTGCCCTGGTTTTGGGCCTTGCCTATTATTTCTTCCATCAATTTAATGACATCACTGTTATAGCTGCCGCAAAGCCCCCTGTCAGAAGTAATCCCCATCACCATCACCGTCTTTTCATTTTCCCTGGGCTTTACCAGCCGGTCATCCAGCAGCTGCTTGCAGAAGCCCAGGTTATAGACAAATTCCTCTATCTTATCAAAAAAAGGCTTTGACTCTTCCAGCCTGCTTAAAGCCTTCTTTATGCGGAAAGAAGCAATCATCCCCATGGCACTGGTAATCTTCTGGGTAGCCTCTACGCTTTCCATACGTTGTTTTATTTCTTTTTCTTTAAGCATATTAGTCCTGGGGTCGGGCAAAGGTTGACACAAACTTATCCAAAGACTCCCTTATCAGGCCCTCGGTCTTTTTATCCATATCCCCGGTCTGGTGCAGCTGCTCTATTACCTGGGGGTAGGAATGGTGCACATAGGCAATATAGTCTTTTTCAAACCTTTCTATATCTTGCAGGCCTACCTCATCCAGGTAGCCCCTGGTTAAGGCAAAAAGTATTAACACCTGGTCTTCGGTTTCCAGGGGCTGGTACTGTTTCTGCTTCAGTACTTCCTCTATCCTTTTACCCCTTTCTACCTGCTTTTTGGTTTCGGCGTGAAGCTCGGTACCAAACTTGGCAAAAGTCTCTATATCCCGGTATTGGGCCAAATCAAGCCGGAGCTGGGCAGCCACCTTTCTCATGGCCGGGGTCTGGGCATCACTGCCCACCCGGGATACCGATATGCTGGGATTTACCGCAGGCCTGATCCCGGCATTAAACATATCCGTATCCAGGTAAAACTGGCCGTCGGTAATGGAAATCAGATTGGTAGGGATATAGCCTGATATGTCTCCCCCCTTAACTTCCACCACCGGAATAGCAGTAAGGGATCCTGCCCCCAATTTATCAGAGAGCTTGGCCGACCGCTCCAGCAGGCGGGAATGCAAATAAAATATATCCCCTGGATACGCTTCCCGGCCCGGAGGCCTCCTTAGCAACAGCGATATTTCCCGGTAAGCTACCGCATGCTTGGAAAGATCATCATACATTATGACCGCATGCTGGCCGTTATACATGAAATATTCACCCATAGCACAACCGGCATAGGGAGCCAGGTACTGTATGGCTGCCGTTTCCTGGGCTCCTGCCAACACTATGGTGGTGTAGTCCATGGAGTCATACTGATGAAGCTTTTCAGCAATTTTGGCTACAGTGGAGGTCTTCTGGCCAATGATTACCAATATGCAATATATTCCCTTATGCCTCTGGTTAAGTATGGTATCCACTAAAATAGCAGTCTTTCCGATCCTGCGGTCCGACACTACCAGTTCCCTCTGCCCCCTTCCCAGGGGCACCAGGGCATCAATAGCCTTAATGCCGGTAGGCAAAGGCTCCTTTACCGGCTGCCGGTCCACTACTTCGGGGGCCTCAAATTCCAGGGGCCTGTACTCTTTAGCTTCTATGGGGCCCTGCCCGTCCAGGGGCCGGCCCAAAGGGTCTACGATCCTGCCCGCCAGTCCTTCCCCTACCGGGACCTGCAGGATCCTGCCGGTTCGGGTTGCCATATCCCCTTCCAGCACGCAGGTAGCATCCCCCAGCACTATGGCTCCAATATGGTCCTCCTCCAGGTTTAAAGCCAGGGCATAGGTGCCTTTTCCAATTTCAAGCATCTCTCCTGCCACCGCATGGGGCAGGCCGGAAATCCTGACAATTCCGTCTCCCGAAGAAAGGACCTGGCCTACCTCGGTAATCTGGGGCCGGGGCCGGTAATCAGACAGCTTGGAAAATATTTCTTCTGATATTTTTCCCGCTTCCATATCAGGAGCCACTGTCTTCTCCTTTTAACTTATCAGCCAGGCGTTCCAGCCTGGTCCTGAGGCTAAAATCATATCTGGTATGCCCTATGTTCAAAATCATCCCTCCCAAAATAGAAGGGTCTATGACTATTTTTATGTCCCCTGATGCTCCTTTCCTGCGGGCTGCTTCTGCTACCTTCTTTTCCAGGTCCCCGTCCAAGCCGGCAGCTACAGTGATATTAGCATCAATAGCTTGTTCATTCATGGTGTTCTTCATCCAGTTCTTTTAAGCTGTCTTCTATCAGCCTCACATGATCTTCCCGGGACACTTCCCTTTCTAAAACCCTGGACGCTGCCTGTATGGCCATATCCACCGCTTTCTGCCTGACTTCAGACCAGGCTGCCTCTTTCTGCTGCCCTATTTGCTCTTGGGCATCCTCCAGCAGTGCTGCCGCTTTTTTTTGGGCCTGCTGCTGCAGCTCCTCTTTTATCTGCAGGGCTTCCTGCTCCCCCTTCTCTATTATCTGCAGGGATTGTTCCCGGGCCTTATCCAGCATCCTCTTTTGTTCTTCCAGCATGGCCTGGGCCTGCTGTTTCTGGCGGTCTGCTTCCTGCAGCGAGCCCTCTATTTCCTTTTGCCTGGCTTCCATGGCACGGTTAACCGGTTTGAGCACAAACCTCCACACCACCAGGGCCAGTATCCCGAAAACGATGATAGACCAGAATATGGTGCTGGACATGGGATTTAATATATTTAATAACTGATCCACTTTTGTTCCACCCCTTAACTAAATGCTATATCACGAATATAAGCATAAAGGCTATAACCAAAGCATACAAAGCTATAGCCTCGGCAAAAGCCACCCCTATAAACATGGCCGTCTGTATCTGGCCGCTGGCTTCAGGCTGGCGGGCAATACCTTCCAGGGCCCTTCCCACCAAATTACCTATAGCCAAAGCCGGCCCTATGGAGCCTATGCCCATTACAAAACCTGCTGCCAGCACCGAAGCTGTCTGTGCATCCATAAAAGGTCCTCCTTAATGTTTTTTACTCACCGCTTCACCGATATACATCGATGACAATATGGCAAAAATATAGGCCTGTATAGCCCCCATAAAAATCTCCAGCATGCTCATGGCTGCCGCAAAGGGTACCGCAGCCACAGCTACCAGGTAATTCTTAAAGTAGATTACCAGGCCCAGCAGTACATAAATAATGGTATGCCCCGCCAATATATTGGCAGTAAGACGGATGAACAGGGAAAAGGGTTTGGCCAGGGCGCTGATAACTTCAATAGGAAATACAATTACATACATCCATCCAGGAACATAGGAAGGGGCAAAGGTCCGGATATAGCCCCTGATCCCATTTTTAGCCAGGTTGGACACCTGCACGGTTAAAAACACCCCCACCGCCAGGGTTAAAGGCACCAGGGGGTTGGAAGTAGGCACATAAGCCCCTGGAATGATGCCAATCATGTTATTGGCCAGCACAAATAGGAAAATGCTGAATATAAAAGGCCACCACCGGTCCCCGTCCTGCTTGCCCATAAAATTGTATACCATGTTCTTTTTGACCAGGCCGATCAGCATCTCCATAGCTGCCTGCCTTCTGCCCGGAACCCTTTTGGGCCTGGCTCCCAGCCATAAAAGCAGCCCTATAAATAGGGCGGCTGCAGCAAACATGGACAAGGTTAAATTGGTAATGGATATATCCAGGCTGCCCAGCTTCAGCGGAATAACCACTTTCTGGTAAAAATGCTCCAGAACCTCCAAGCTTCTTTGTTCCATACTTCCCTCTAGGGTTTAAACATGGCATTCTTGTATAACAGAAACAGCTCCAGAAACAGAAACAGGGTAAACAGCACTATAAAGGAAATAAACAGGGCAAAAATATTTATAAAGCCCAGCCTGGTAAAACCAAAGAACACGCCGGCCAGGATTATAAGTTTGCCCCAAAAGGCCAGAAACATAAATTTTAGCTTGCCTGCATCACCGTAAAGATAGGAATAAAGAAAAATATTGATAACAAACAGCCCAAACACCAGCACTGAACTTAACAACACGGACCAAAAGATCTCCAGCCCTGCAGCCAGCCCTACTGCCAGCAAAGCAGCTGCCAGGACCAAGCCGCTTACAATTAGTGTTCTCTTTACCAGGATGTTGTTCAACCTTAGTCCTCCTTTAGAGCTCAGCTAAAATCCAGCTTGATAAGTTTTACTCCTGCTTCCTTGAGCATCTCCAAAGACAGGGGATCGGCATAATCTTCCAGGTGGTATACACAGGTTATGCCGGTATTAATAATCATCTTGGCGCACATCACACAGGGCTGGGTGGTGCAGTATATTACTCCCCCCTTAATCTGTACCCCGTGGTAGGCTGCCTGCAGCAGGGCATTCTGCTCTGCATGAAGGCCCCGGCAGATTTCATGCCTCTGCCCGCTGGGTACCCCCAGCTCTTCTCTCAGGCAGGTGCCAATCTCCAGGCAGTTTTTATTTCCCTTGGGTGCTCCATTGTAACCGGTAGTCAATATACGCTTATCCTTGACTACAATAGCTCCTACTTTTCTTCTAAGGCAGGTAGACCGGGTAGCTACCTGTTTGGTGATAGCCATAAAATATTGGTCCCAGCTGGGCCTTTGGTCTGCCATATGGTTTCCTTCTATTAATTATTTAACTCATTTTATAATAATATGCTATTTTTTTAAAATAACCATAGCCTTAATTTTCTGGCTAAAGACCAGCCCCCTGTGATATCTTATAGTATGGCCATGGACCCAAAGCAAAACCAGAAAATTTTAACTCTTGCCGCCAGCAGCCATTTTGTGCTGGACCTTTACCAGAGCTTCTACATCGGCCTCATACCGCTGCTGGTCAGCAAATTTGGGCTGTCCCTGTTTCAGGTCAGCCTGCTGGGGGCTACCAGCATTATTGCCAACAGCCTTTTTTCTCCCGCCTTTGGGCTTCTCTCTGACCGCTATGGCTTAAAAAAGTTCATGATAGGGGGGATGTTTGTCACCTCTGTGTTTTTAAGCATACTGGGCATACTACCCCATTATTTAGCCATAATCCTTTTTTTGTTTATAGGAAACCTGGGCATAGCCAGTTTCCATCCTCCCTCTGCCGCTATGGCCGGCCATTATGGAGGGCATAAAAAGACCTTAAGCACTTCCCTTATAAATTTCGGGGGTAACTTCGGCTTTGCCCTGGGCTCTTTGCTGGTAATACTGATACTGGAAAAGATAGGCATAAATTATACTCCCCTGGCTATGGTACCCGGCCTGGTGATGGGAGTATTGCTGATTAGGAATTTACCTAAAGACCGCATAACTTTAACCGCTTTGCCCCGGCAGCCTCATACCCGGCTGGGAGCCAAGAAACTGTTTCTGATTATAAGCCTGGTCTTTGCTGTATATTCCCTGTACATATTCTGGATAAGCCTTACCAATTACATGCCTGTATATTATTCGCAGGCCGGCATATCCCTTATTCCCATAGGCATAATACTGTTTCTATTTGGAGCCCTGGGAGGGGCGGCAGGATTTATAACCGGTTATTTAAATGACCGGTTTAAAAAGGGCCATTTAATAGTCCAGATAAGCCTGGCCCTTTCCCTGCCCTGCCTGTACTTTATATTTATACCCTCTATTTCCATAAGCATTATCCTGCTGGTGCTGGCCGGCATTTTTTTAATTCCCATACAGCCGGTCTGCATCAGGATCGCCCAGCACCTTCTCCCTAAAAATATGGGGCTGGCCTCTTCCCTGATACTGGGCTTATCTTCCGGGCTGGCCGGCATAACCTTGATACCTTTGGGAAAACTGGCCGACCGGATAGGCATAGCCGCCCTTATAAGGGGGGAAATGGTTTTCTTGATCCTATCCATCGCCCTGCTGTTTTTCTACCCGCTGGTAGCCAAAAAGACAGGAGCTAAAAACAGTAAATAATTACCATATATATGCCCTGAATAATGAACTTTTACCGCCTTAATCTAGCTTTTTTAAAACTTGGATTTTCTTGTTGAACATAAGATATTTTATTGTTATTATGTACCATATTATTAAATTAGAAAAAAATTGCATTAGCCAAAAAAATGGTAGTAGTAGACAATATCATAGGGCAAATTAAGGAATCTGAACAACAATCAGACCAAATCATTTCCGAAGCTAAAAGGCAGGCATCGGCTATAGTGGAAAAAGCTTACCAGGACAGCAAACAGCTGCAGAAAGAAGCAGAAACCAAGGCTAAAGACATGCTGCAGGAAGCAGAAACCAAGGCTAAACAGGATGCCCAAGGCGAATTAGCTAAGCTGGAAAAAGATTATGAAGGAAAGTTAGCCCAGATTCAAAAAATTGCCTCAGAAAATCAAAAACAAGCATTAGACTTAATCATCAAAAAGGTTTTTAACTAATGGGCGTAGCAAGGCTTAAAAAGCTGTTAATTGTTTCGCATAAGTCTGAACAGGAAGCAGTGCTAAACAAACTGCAGGATGCTTCACTGGTGGAACTTAAACCCTACTCCGAAAAACTGGAGCAGGTAGAAACCTATGCCGGGGCCAGCGACCAGAACATCAGTGAAGTGAAAAAGGTTTTAGACCTGTTTGGCAAATACAAAGAAAAGAAAAAACCGGGTGAAAAAGCAGGCAAAATGGTGCTTAACCGCAAGGAATATGAAAGGATGCTTTCCGATAATAATTTTGAGCAGATACTAAAAGATGTGGATAGCACCGAGGAAGAACTTAATATCATAGCTTCTGAGATTACTAATTTAGCCCAGCAGATAGAAACTTTAAAGCAATGGTCAGCCTATACTGGAAACCTGGAAGATTTAGGCAGTTTTGAACAATATACAGTTAGACTAGTAAAGACCAGGTGCCGGGAAAGGGATTTTCAGCAGCTTAACCAGGATATGGAGCAAGCCCATATATCAGCCCAGTACCTGGGATGCCGCAAGGATGAATCTACAATCCTTATTGCCTACCACCATGCCTACAAAAAAGAAGCGGAAACCTTTTTAGCCGATCTTAATTTTGAAGAAGCTGAACTTTCCAGATACAGCGGCACTGTAAGCAGAAACCTGGAAAGGCTGGTAAAATCCAGGGATATGCATATGCAGAGGCAGGAGAAATTAATGGCTTCTATCCGGGAAGCCCGGGGGAAATATGATACTCCCCTTACTGCTTACTTAAATTATCTAGAAAATAACCAGGATATTGAAAATGCCATAAATTTTGGTTTTTCTACTGATTCGGTAGCTTTTTATACCGCCTGGGTAGAGGAAGACAAGCACAGCCAGGTTTATGACCTGCTGTATCCCTTCCGGGCCACCCGGGTAATGGAAATCGAGCCTAGGGAAGGGGAAACCGTGCCCACTTCCCTAAAGAATAAATCCCTGTTTAGGCCTTTTGAAATAATCGTTAACCTGTACGGGGTGCCCCGTTATTTTGAAATCGACCCCACTCCCCTGGTATCTTTGTTTTTTGCCGTTTTTTTCGGGCTGTGCTTAACAGATGCCGGATACGGTATTGTGCTGGCCGTGCTTTCCTTGATATTTGCCTTCAAAATGAAGGAAGCCCGTAAATTCTTAATGCTTATGTTTTTTGGGGGAATATTTACAATAATAGCCGGAGCCCTGTTTAACGGCTGGTTTGGCGACCTTCCTTCCTATCTGGGCTTTGGACAAACGACACTTAACTGGGCCTTGCTGGGAGATCCGGTTAACAGCAACAGCGGCGCCATGAACTTTTTCCGTCTAGCCCTACTGGTAGGAATTATACAGATCATATTTGGACTGCTGATAAAATTCTTTGACTGCCTGAGACAAAAGGACTGGGGGGGAGCTTTTTTTGATGCCCTTCCCTGGGTGCTGATTGTAGTTTCCCTCGTAATCATACTGCTTTCTACCCAGATGGCGGTAGGCATGCAGCTGGTGGATGAACCTTTATTCCCTTCCAGTATAAGCGGCTATTTGGTTTGGCTGATTCTTCCCTCCGCCCTGGTAATTATATTGTTCTCAGCCAGGGATGAAAAAAGCTGGGGTTTCAGGCTGTTTATGGGATTCTTGAATTTAACTATAGTAAACGGCCTTACCTCTTACCTGGGAGATTCCCTGTCCTATATCAGGCTAATGGCCCTGGGACTGGTTACTGCCGGTATCGGGGTAGCCATAAACAAGATTGCCTTCCAGATGGGTAATATACCAGTAATAGGCATAGTGGTTACCATCATTATTTTAGTTTTTGGCCACTTTGCCAACCTGGCCATAAATGTGCTAGGAGGATTTGTGCACACTTTAAGGCTTCAATATGTGGAGTTCTTCCAGAAGTTTTATAAGGGCGGCGGAAGGCCTATGGAAATTTTGAAAAATAAAAATAATTACATATCAATAGTTGATGAATAAGGAGAGGCAAAATGATGGAATTATCATTGGGTACCATTCTGGCAATCGCGGGAGCAGGAATTGCCGCCATAATGGCAGGAATAGGCTCTGTATTGGGAATAAGTTATCCCGGCAGGGCAGCTGCAGCGGTAATATCTGAAGATCCTTCTAAGTTCGGAAGCCTGTTTTTGCTGGTGGTTCTCCCCGGAACCCAGGGATTTTATGGTTTCGTAGCAGCATTTCTAATTATCGGCAATATAGCAGACGTAGTTAACGCATCCCAGGGATGGCAGTTGTTTTTTGCTGCTCTTCCTATTGCTTTTACCGGCCTGCTGTCCGGAATACATCAGGGCAAGGTATGCGCCGCTGGCGTAAACCTCGTAGCCAAAAGAGCAGACCAGGGTATGAAGGGCGTAATCTTTGCTGCTATGGTAGAGACCTACGCTGTGTTAGGTTTGCTGGTTACTTTCTTCTTGATAAACTCTATCCAGTTTTAATAGGGGAATATGATGTCTGATATAAACAATGTATCCAAAAAGATACTTGGAGACGCTGAACAAAAGAAGCAGGAAATATTAGCAGAAGCTCAAAATAAAGCTAACCAGATTCTAGCTGAGGCTGAAAAAAAGAAAAAGCGCCACCTGGAGATAGCAGAACAGGGTGCTGAATATAAATACAAGCAGACCTATGATCTGGAATTACTAAAGGCTAGAACGGGATTGGAACAGAAGCTGCTTCTTCAAAAGCTGGAGCTGGTAGACGGCATAATTTCAGAGGCCAAACATAAACTGACCGAGTCTGATAAAAAAACCTATCTGGGGTTTATTAAAAAAAGTTTAGATAACCTTAATTTAAGCCAGGCTTCCTATATTATAGGCAGTAAGGAAAAGAATATAAGTGAAAAGGATATAAAGGATTTGGCTTCTTCAGCCAATATGAAGGCGGCTGTGCAGGAACCGGATTTTGAGTATGGGCTTAAGCTGGTAAGCGGGAATGCCGAATACCTTATATCCCCCCAAAGTACTATTGATTCAGCAGCAGAGGATTTAAAAATGGAAATAGCGGACTTTCTATTTAGCAAGGAGAGCTAATTGCAGGCAATAGACTTCGAATTAAAAGATGACAGTTATTACTTGTTTGCTACCGCTGAACTTGTTTCCAGGGAAAAGGAATTTATTGATGATAACAAGTTAAAAAGGCTTGTTTTTAGCCCCAACGTGGTGGAGCTATCCAAGATTTTACGGGAGACCTATTATTCCAAATATGCTGAACAGCTGGAAGAAGGTACTGGTTTTGACCGGGTGGCAACCCAGGAATTTGAGCAAATGGCTTCATACCTGTCTTCACGTTTAAAACCCCAGCATACCGAAACCATAGATCTTTTACTAATAAAGGAGCAGATACACAACTACAAAGTCATCCTGAAGGCCCTGTCTGCAGGGACCAGCCTGGAAGACCTGTTTATAACCATAGGCGCTTCCTACCAGCAGCTGCTGGCAGCAGCTAAAACTGGAAAGGGCACAGAAACGGGATCCCTGGAACAATACATGGTAGATAAAATCAGGCAGCTGCAGCAGGAAGGTCAACGGGAAGCTGAGCTTGATTTGGAAAAATTTTTTTTGGAAGAATTAGCCTCAAGGGTAAAGCAGATGAATAACCGGATGCTTACCCGCTACCTGGAGCACAGTATTGATATGTACAATATTAAAAATATTTACCGCCACTGGCTTACCGGTGATAAATCAGAAATAGACCGTATCCTTATAGATGAAGGACTGCTGGATAAAAAGTTTTACCTGCAGGTAAAAAAGGAAGGCATTGAGGGTTTATTTAAGCAGCTGGAAAAAACTTTTTATGCGCCTTTGGTCACTAAAGGAAGCCAGCTGCTGTTAGAACATAAGGATTATTCCATAACTGAAAAGAATGAAGACATATTTTACCGGATATTTTTTGACCCGGTAAAATATACGGTATCCAACCTGGAAAAGATTTTTGATTTTTTCCTAAGAAAAAAAATTGAAATAAAGACATTGAATTTAATTTATTCCGGTGTACTTTTTGATATGGATAAAGACCAGATAAGACATGAGGTATTGATTCTAGATGAAGACCAAAATCGCAGCAATTGGTGAAAATGACATAATGCTCATATTCAAGGCCATAGGAGCGGATGTATTTCCGGTATCCAGCTACAGCCAGGCAGCCCCTAAAATAAAGCAGGCTGCCCAGGAAGGGTACGGGGTCATCTTTATAACCGAGACCATGGCTGCCCAGCTGGATGACATTATCAGGGAGTACTCGGATAAGTTTCTGCCCTCTATCGTGGTGATACCCGGATTGGGCAAGAGAAATAATTATGCAATACAAAGATTAAGGCAGGCCATCATCAAGGCTGTGGGAATAGATGTAATGCCTGAAAAATAGGAGTAGGTGTATGGATAATAATAATATTGGCAGGATAGTAAAAGTGGCCGGTCCGCTGGTAATAGCGGAAAATATGTCCGGCTCCAAAATGTATGACGTGGTGTATGTTTCAGAACACAGGCTGATGGGAGAAATCATTGAGCTTAAAGGAGACCAGGCTTCTATACAGGTATATGAAGAAACCGGAGGCGTAGGGGTGGGAGAACCGGTATATCTTACCGGGGAACCCCTGACCGTAGAGCTGGGCCCTGGTATAATGGAAGCTATCTATGACGGAATCCAGCGGCCCCTGGATGTCATTTACAAGCAGGCAGGAGACTTTATTACCAGGGGCCTGCAGGTAAAAGCATTGGACCGCAAAAAGAAATGGGATTTTATCCCCCTGGCCAAAGAGGGAGATAAGGCCAGCTACGGCCAGTTTTTAGGGTATGTCCAGGAGACTCCCCTAATCAAGCACTATATTATGGTACCGGCAGGCGTAGAGGGCCAGGTAAAAGAAATAAAAGCAGGAAGCTTTACCATTGAGGAAACGGTAGCGGTGCTAGATACCAAGGAAGGCAAAGCAGAGCTTACCATGATGCAGCGTTGGCCGGTAAGGCAATCCAGGCCTTTCTGCCAGAAGCTGGCTCCTGAAGAACCCTTGTACACCGGCCAGAGGGTAATTGATACCTTCTTCCCTATAGCCAAGGGAGGAACCGCCTGCGTGCCGGGGCCATTTGGATCAGGCAAGACAGTTATACAGCACCAGCTGGCTAAATGGGCGCATGCTGAAGTAATTGTATATATAGGCTGCGGTGAGCGGGGCAACGAGATGACTGACGTATTGCTGGAATTCCCCGAACTAAAAGATCCGGCCAGCGGCCAGCCTTTGATGAAACGAACCGTACTTATAGCCAATACCTCCAATATGCCGGTAGCAGCCAGGGAGGCCTCAGTTTATACCGGTATCACCATCGCCGAATACTTCCGTGATATGGGCTACTCGGTAGCCCTGATGGCTGATTCCACTTCCCGATGGGCGGAAGCCATGAGGGAAATATCAGGAAGGCTGGAAGAGATGCCCGGTGAAGAGGGCTATCCTGCTTACCTGGGTTCCAAGATTGCGTCCTTTTATGAAAGGGCAGGACGGGTAAGATGCCTGTCTAATGATAGAGACAGGGTGGGAGCCCTATCGGTTATAGGGGCAGTATCACCTCCGGGGGGAGATTTATCAGACCCGGTAGTGCAGGCTACTTTAAGGGTGGTAAAGGTGTTCTGGTCTTTGGAGGCAGGACTGGCCTATGCCCGGCATTTTCCCGCCATATCCTGGCTTAACTCCTATTCCTTGTACCTGGATAATTTAAAAGACCATATTGACCAGGAGGTAGGGGAAGACTTCTTGAACTTGCAGGCGGAAGCCATGAGAATACTGGAAGAAGAGTCAGAGCTGGAAGAGGTAGTTAGGCTGGTAGGAGTGGACGCCCTTTCCGCAGGGGACCGGCTGACCTTGCTGGTAGCCAGGATATTCAGGGAAGATTTCCTCCACCAGAATGCTTTCCACGATATTGATTCCTCCGCTTCCATAGAGAAACAGTACAAGATGCTGAAAGCCATAGATTACTTCCATAACCAGGCCCGTGATTATATTGGGAGAGGCGCGGAAATAGATGCTGTAGAAGGCATGGAAGTTTTGGACAAAATTGCCAGAATGAGGTATCTAAAAGAAGAAGATATCCAGAATATCGATCAGATAAATAATGAAATTGACACTGAATTCTCATCTTTGATAGGGGAGTAAAACATGCAAAAAGATTATAAAGGGATTTCAAATATTTCCGGCCCGCTGATGCTGGTAGAAGGAGTAGAAGGCGTTAAATACGGGGAGCTGGCAGAAATCAGGCTGGCTGACGGCAGCGTTAGGAACGGGCAGGTATTGGAAGTAGAATATGACAAAGCACTGGTTCAGGTATTTGAGGGAACCACCGGCATTGATGCCAAGAACACCAAGACCAGATTTTTAGGCAGGGGAATTGAGATGTATCTTTCCCCAGATATATTGGGCAAGATATTTACCGGGCTGGGCAAACCTAAAACTGACAGCGACCGAATAATACCGGAGAAAAAACTGGACATAAACGGTTCCCCCATAAACCCTTATGCCCGTGATTACCCGGACGAGTTTATTCAGACCGGTATTTCTGCCATAGATGGGCTTAACACCTTGGTAAGGGGACAAAAACTGCCTATCTTCTCAGGCTCAGGACTGCCCCATAACAAGATGGCAGCCCAGATAGCCAGGCAGGCTACAGTTTTGGGCAAACAGGAGGCTTTTGCTGTAGTATTTGTAGCCATGGGAATAACCTTTGAGGAATCAGAATTCTTCATCCAGGACTTTAAAAAGACAGGCGCCCTTTCCCGTTCAGTGCTGATATTGAACCTGGCTGATGACCCCGCTATTGAAAGACTGGCTACTCCCAAGGTAGGGCTAACCTGCGCAGAATATTTGGCCTTTGAGAAAAATATGCACGTACTGGTAATCCTTACCGACATGACCAACTATTGTGAAGCCTTAAGGGAAGTATCTGCTTCCCGTAAGGAGATACCGGGAAGGCGTGGTTATCCTGGATACCTCTACACTGACCTTTCCACCATTTATGAAAGGGCTGGAAAAATAAAGGGCAAGGAAGGCTCTATAACCATGATCCCTATCCTTACCATGCCTGAAGATGATAAAACCCATCCCATACCTGACCTGACCGGCTATATTACTGAAGGCCAGATAATTCTTTCCCGTTCACTTAACAAGAAAAAAGTATCACCTCCCGTAGATGCCCTCCCCTCCCTTTCCAGGTTAAAAGATAAGGGTATCGGCGAAGGCAAGACCAGGGAAGATCATGCTGACATGTTCAACCAGCTGTATGCAGCTTATGCCCGGGGCAAAGAAGTACAGGAACTGGCAGTAATACTGGGAGAGGCAGCCCTTACTGATATTGATAAGATCTACTATAAATTTGCTGATGAATTTGAGAAAAAATATATCTCTCAGGGAGAATACGATAACAGGACCATAGAGCAGACTTTGGATTTAGGCTGGCAGCTGCTGTCCATATTCCCCCGGGACAGGCTGAAGAGAATCAGGGATGAATACCTGGATAAATACCTGCCGCGATTTAAAAAAGAAAAGCAAAAAGAAGAGGTAAGCTGATGCTGGCTAATGTAAGTGCCACCCGGATGGAACTGCTGAGGCTCAAGAATAGGCTAAACCTGGCCCGTAGAGGCCATAAACTGCTAAAAGACAAGCAGGATGAGCTTATGCGCCAGCTTTTAGAGATCATAGATGAAGTTAAGGAATCCAGGCTTACCATTGAAAGAGAATTTCAGTCAATCCTGGCCAGTTTTACCCTGGCTAAAGCCAAAATGGGACCGGGGCAGGCTGAAGAAGCACTGCATTCACCCACTAAAAAAATATCTCTGTCAGTAGAAAAAAAGAACTTGATGAGCGTAAAGGTTCCCATTTACCAAAGAGAGGTAGAAGGCCAGATTATTCCCTATGGATACCTCAATACCTCAGGGTCCATGGACCAGGCCTTGATTAATTTTGACAAATTCCTAGATCAGCTGTTAAACCTGGCTGAAAAAGAAAAAACAGTACAGCTTATGGCAGATGAGATAGAAGAAACCAGAAGAAGAGTAAACGCCCTGGAATACAAGATGATCCCTGAACTGGCAGAAAGCATTAAATACATAACCATGAAACTGGCTGAAAATGAGCTATCCAACACAGTAAGGCTGATGAAACTAAAAGATATTGTTAGAAGCCATTAAGACTGAATACGTTTACTGCTAAAAACCTTTAATTTAACCTTAGGGCACTTCTCTTGCTTTTAAAAAGCAGCACCAAAACCCTTTTTTAAAACCTTAATAACTTCATATTTTTGGCTAAATCAATCATGTTTATATTGCCAGCCCATTAGGATAGATTATTTTTTATAAATGAATGTAGAAGAAAATATGTGGGATAAAAGGGCTGCCAGTTATTTAGAAAACAACACTTAAAAAAGAACTTAAGCAATAAACAATTATGCCAAGGGCGAATGCCCTTGGCATAATAATGTAAGTAAGCCTGGTATTAAGAGGCCGCTTACCATCAACTAGTGAGCAATAACTAACTAGTTGATATCTTCATAATTTTATTCTATACCTTACTTCTTCTTACCAGCTTATAGGTCAATAACGATGCACCCAAGGCTAGGGCTGCAAAGCCTAATAATAAAAAGGCTGTATCCATTCCGGTATAAGGCAGCTCTTCACTTACTCCCAGGACTTCTACTGCTGCCTCTTCAGTTATACCTGCCACCTCAGTCTGGCCAATGATACCAAAGTCAACATATATGGTATGATCGGCTTTTACATTAGTGAAGGCAAAGCTTTCTACTGCCCCTACCGATACTCCATCTACCATTACGTCAGATATTTCATAACCATCATCGGGGTCCATCATATAGGTTTTACTGGCCCCTTCTGCTACTGTAGTTACTCCTTCATCAGTGATGGAGCCGCCGCTGCCCCTGGAAGCAGTAATATTGTAGTCCATTATTCCAGCTACGGTAACTACTGTGGTAGTAGTAGTAGTAGTTGGAGCGGTTACCACTACCTTAGCACTATCTTCATCTGTAACATAGTTCCCATTAGAGCCATTGACAACTTTAAATGCCAAAGTGTTGATACAGTAAAATCCCTTGACAGATACAGTGTTGGTAAGCTCGCCTATATCTTCTGTTTTTACCACATAGGTTGGTTTAGGGTCCAAAGTCATTGAAGCCCCTTGGGCAAGTGGGCCTACACTTTGATCTACCAACCCTAACATAAGGTCAGTTAAAGTCACATCATTAAAATCAACATTTCCCGTATTCTCAACAGTTATAGTATAGGAAATAGTATTGCCAGGATTAGCTGCAGTGGGATCAGCGGTTTTAGTAACATTTATAGCCGGTGCCTTTATAAAAACTTCCGCAGTGACAGAATCTGATACTTCATGAGGTTCTGCAGACCGGGTCCCGGTTACAGTAGCTTCATTAACCAAATTACCCGCATAGTCATTAGGTACAATATAAGTATATTGATTTGTCCAAAATCCACCGGCGCTAATGTTAGGTAGGGCTACTTCACTAAGCCCAAGCATTGTATCTGTAAGCTTTACGTTAGTAAGAGGATAAAACCCAGCCCAATCAATTCTAATTGTATAGGTTATAGTGTCGCCAGGGTAAGCTTCAGATAAATCTGCCGTCTTGGTAATAACAGGTTCTGCTGGCCCTGATGTCGCAAACACCGCTGTAGGCAAGCTAAACATAACCACTACCGCCACCATTAAGCCTATAATTAATAACTTTTTCACAATTCACTCCCTCTCTCTTGTATGATTATTATCTATATAAATAAAAAACCGTCCAATTTCGTTCGAAATTAGCCGGTTTCGCCATTAGCTCCACTTTCCCTAGCGCCCACTTGTGAGGGATAAGCTTCTCCGCTACTGCCTACATATTTAATTTTCCAAGATTATTAAACTTATATAAGACAATTATAATAAATTTAATCATTTAGTCAACTATTTTTAATTTAATGCAAAAATTCTTCCCAACCCTGCCCTTTTATCCCCATAATTTACTCCCAGCCCTATAACCCCTTCCCCATTACTGATATAATCTTATGCATGGAAATATTAACCATTAAAAGCTTAGATGATGCTAATCAACTAGCAATTAACCAGGCCGCTAATGCCTTATGTCATGGCCAGGTAATAATACTTCCCACCGCCACCCTGTACGGCCTTAGCTGCCTCTATGATAACCAGGCAGCCCTAAACCAAATCTATAAGCTCAAGCAAAGGAAAACATCAATGCCCCTTATCATATTGTTTTCCAAACCTAAACAGCTAGAGGTCCTAATTCAGCCTCCTCTGCCTGCTGTCAAAAAGCTTATGGACCAATTCTGGTTTTCATCCCATCCGCAGCCGTTAACCATGATACTTAACAAAAAAAGCGGCCTACCGGATTATATTACTGCCTCCAGTCCCCATATCGCCCTGCGCTATGCCGGATCCAGGTTCTTAAACCAGCTTATCAGCCTTACTGGTCCCCTAACCTCTACCAGCGCCACCCTGTCCGGGCAAAAAGCCTATCCTGATTTGCCGGCTAAGATTCCGAAACAAATAAGGGAGGAAGTAAGTCTTATTATAGAATCCCAACAAAAACTGGGGGGCAGGGAATCTACCATTATAGACCTGACCGGTACCCATCCCTCCTTGGTAAGGGAAGGGGCATTAGACTATAATGCTATAATAAAGGCTATAGGTAAGAGCTAATGGGATTAAAAGGTCAATTAAATATTACTTATGTATGCAGCGGTAATACCTGCAGAAGCTATATGGCCGAAGCCATTAGCAAACACCTGTTAGAAAGCGAATACCTAAAGAACCGCAAAACAACCCTGTCTAAAATCAACATAAGCAGCTCCGGCACCTTTACCATTTTAAAAACAATACCAAAAAGCTCTAAGATAGCCCTGGACAAGATAGGAGTACCGGCCATAGAATCCAACCCTTCCCCTGTAGACGGCAACCAGCTTAGAAACTCCGACCTGGTGCTAACCATGGCTGATACCCATAGGAGCGCTATCATTAAAAATTTTAAAAATATTGACCAGAAAAAAATCTACACCCTGCTGGAACTGTCCAACTTAATCCTTTACCTGGAATCAGAAAAGATATACAGGGTAAGGCCCAAGTACCAGTTAAATACCCCCAAGCCCAGAACCCTGCAGGACCTAAAAAACAAAATATACGTGCTCAAACATATAAACCGGGAGATCCTGCTTACTACCGACCAACTGGATATACAGGATCCCTTCGGCAGATCAGCAGCCACATACTTGCAGGTTGCAAAAAAAATAAAGGATAATATAATTATTGTTTTTAATTATCTTTTTGATACTAAATTAAACAGGGGGAAACAAGACGGGTGAAAATAGTTATTGGGTCTGATCATGCTGGCACTCAACTAAAATCATACCTGGTGGATATAGCCCAAAAGCTGGGACATCAGGTAAATGATATCGGTACTTTCGGAAGCCAGAGTGCAGATTATCCAGATATTGCCTATACCGCGGCCTGCCAGGTAACCACAGGACTGGCAGATACAGCCGTCCTTATATGCGGCACCGGTATAGGAATGAGCCTGGCTGCCAATAAGGTAAAAGGCATAAGGGCTGCTGTATGCTGGAATCAGCAGACGGCAGAGCTGGCCAGGAAACATAATGATGCCAACATATTATGCCTGGGAGCCAGAATAATGGGCAAACAGGCCTGTAAAAAAATAATGGAAACCTTCCTTTCTGCTGTACCCAGCAGCCAGGACAGGCACGGCCGGAGGGTAGCCAAAATAATGAATATTGAAGAAAGGATTTGCACTGGTGAAGACAAATAACCATACTACAAACCAACAAGCCGATGAAGAGATTAGGGCCATAATAGCCAAAGAGCTAAAAAGGCAGCAATCCAAACTGCTGCTCATTGCTTCTGAAAACTTTGCCTCCCAGGAGGTAATTAAGACCATGGGTTCCGTGCTTACCAACAAATACGCGGAAGGATACCCCCAGAAGAGGTATTATGGCGGATGTGAATATGTAGACGAAGCTGAACAGCTGGCCATAGACCGGGGGATGGAACTGTTTGGGTCTGAATACATTAATGTACAGCCCCATAGCGGGGTTAACGCCAATACCGCTGTTTTTTTAGCCATACTGAAACCGGGAGACAAGATATTGAGCATGAACCTGATGGACGGGGGCCATCTTTCCCATGGCCAGAGCCACAACCTGTCCGGTAAATACTTTGACATATACAACTACAGCCTGGATCCCGAAACAGAATTAATAGACTACGACCAGGTAATGGAGACCGCCCAGAAAGTAAAGCCCAAACTTATAATATGCGGGGCCAGCTCCTATTCCCGGATCATAGATTTTAAAAAGT
The DNA here is from genome assembly GCA_028698215.1 of Actinomycetota bacterium. Classification (NCBI taxonomy): domain Bacteria; kingdom Bacillati; phylum Actinomycetota; species Actinomycetota bacterium. The sequence goes on from JAQVDY010000015.1 coordinate 30,148, forward strand.
TTAGAAATATTGCCGACCAGGTAGGGGCTTATCTCATGGCAGATATAGCCCATATTGCCGGGTTAATAGTTGGAGGGGTACACCCCACCTCAGTAGGCCTGGCCGACTTTACAACCGGTACCACCCATAAGACCCTCAGAGGGCCCCGGGGAGGCATGATTATATCCAGCCAAGAATATGCTTCCATGTTAAACTCTGCCGTATTTCCCGGTATACAGGGAGGGCCCCTGATGCATGTAATAGCAGCAAAAGCGGTGTGCTTTAGGGAAGCATTGTCTGATTCTTTTAAGCAGTATGCCCAAAACATAGTAAATAACTGTAAAACCCTGTGCAGCCACCTGCAGGAAGAGGGATTCAGGATAGTATCCGGCGGTACTGACAACCACCTGTTTTTAGTAGACCTCTCTGATAAGGGCATCACCGGTTTTGATGCTACCGGAGCCCTGGGGTCCTGCGGTATTGTTATTAACAAGAACCTCATACCCTATGATAAAAAGAGCCCGGTTATAACCAGCGGTATCAGGATTGGCACCGCCGCTGTTACCACCCAGGGAATGGGCCCGGAACAGATGCATCAAATAGGAGATATAATATCCTATATACTGCATAATATGGATAATCAGGCCAAGCTGGCCCAGGCTAAGAAAAAAGTGGAAGACTTAATCAGCCAGTTTCCCATATACCAGGATTTTTAATAGAAGCCTATTAAAAACTTAACAAAGATGCCCAGGTTGGTTATGACCAGGGATATGATAGTGGCCGGTACCGCCAGTTTAAGCCATTTTTTCCAGCCGATGGAAAGACCTCTTTTTTCCATGGAAGTATAAGCCACCACATTAGCTGAAGCCCCTATAGGGGTAAAATTGCCCCCTATGTCTGCACCCAGTGATACTGCCCACACCAATATGGACAGGGCAGGAACCCCGGCAAATTTTACCAGGTTTTCCAAAACATAAGCCATGGACAGGGCAAAAGGAACATTGTCAATAACCCCGCTGGCTACCCCTGAACCCCAGACCAGTGCTGCCAGCAGCCCTAAGTCCTTGCCCCCAAACATATCTATAAGGCCGCTGGCCACTCTTTCTATTACCCCTGTAGCCTCCAAACCACCCACCACTATGAACAAGCCCATAAAGAACAATATAATGTCATAATCCACCTTCTCGATTACCCTTTCAGCCCTGTCTCCCAGGGCAATAAGCATAATAAAGGCAGGAATCATGGCGGCTAGGGGCACAGTAAGGGGGATATGAAGATAAGTTTCAATATAGGTGTGGGTAATAAGGAAAAATATGGCGGTAAAGAAAGCAGCCAGGGATATCTTTAACTGTTTGATATCTTCTATGGCCTCCCGGGGATCCATCTGGGCTATTTCGCTTATGGCCACCTCTTCAGTAGGAACCAGTTCTTTCCTGCTTACCAGATAACAGAACAGCAGGGTTGCCCCGCCGGCTAGAATGGCTATAGGCCCGTTATTTATGACAAAATCATTGAAATAGAATCCCAGCTTCAGGCCCAGTATAACATTGGGCGGATCCCCTACCAGGGTAGCCGAACCCCCAATATTGGCCAATAGCACTTCGGTGATAATCATGGAAGTAGGGTTTATCTTAAGCATCTTACACAACTCATAGGTAAGGGCAGCAAAAAACAGCATTACTGTTATGGAATCCATAAAGGCAGAGAGCACGCCGGTCAGGATCGGAAAGAAAATAAATATCTTGGTGGGTGAGTACTGGAGCAATTTAGCCAATTTTAAGGCCAGCACATTAAAGAAACCGGCATCAGATAAGGCAGCTACAATAAGAAACATTCCAAACAGCAGCCCCAATGTTTCCCAGCTGATAAAATCAATAGCCTGGCTTAAATCAAAAACTTTAAACAGAAGCAGAAAAAGAGCTCCCAAAAAAGCTACTACTGTACGGTTTACTTTCTCGGAAGCTATGGCAATATAGGTCAGGATAAATATTACTACTGCTACTACAGTGATGTTCACTTTTCCTCCCGCGGCTGCATTCTGGCTATAAGTACCCTGTCTTTTTGATTATAATCCTTTTTTATCTCTATCGAAACCGGGTTTATTGCCTGTTGGCATAACTCTGCTGCCTTTTCTGATACCAAAGGATCCACCTCCAGCAACAGAAAGCAGTCTCCAGGAGCCAAAAAAGGCTTAACCTTTTCAAAAATTTCTGCATAAGCTTCACTGCCCGTAGGTCCTCCCACCAGTGCCTGGCGGGGCTCATAATCCCTTATCTCCCGGTCCAGGTTCTGGTAATTCTGTTCCGAAACATAGGGGGGATTGGATATTACCATATTTATGTCCTGCTTGTATTTATCCACAAACTGTTTCTCCTGGGGAATTACATCAGCCGCCATAATTTCAATTTTAGCCAGGCTTTCCGGGCCAAGTAAGGCCCGGGCATTGGCCCTGGCTATTTCTATTGCCTGGCTGCTGCAATCAGTAGCCAGTATGTGAAAAGGTATATCTTTGGGAATCTCGGCAGCCAGGCTTAAAGCTATTGCGCCGCTGCCGGTACCAATATCAATTATATTTAACAGCCGGGGGCCCCTACCTGCTATAATTCCTAAAGCCTGGTCTACTAACACCTCGGTTTCCGGCCGGGGTATCAGCACTTCCGGCCCCACTTTTAGCTCCATCTTCCTAAAACCAGCCAGCCCTAATATATATTGTATGGGCATATGCTCCAGCCTTTTTAAAATAAGGCGCTTAAATTGAGCCAGCTCCTTTTCTGTAGGCCTATAATCATAATTTAGGTATAACTTCATCCGGGACAGCTTAAGAGCCGAACTTAAAAGAAGTTCTGCAGACAGCCTGGCTTGCGGCACCTGTTTGCGGTTAAAATATTCAATGCCCCATTCCAATAGCCTTTTTACAGTCCAAGCCTGCAAGGTCTATGCCCCTATTTTTTCAATTTTTTTGGCTTCGTCCTCTGCCTTCAGAGAATCTATAAGCTCGGACAAATCACCATTTAGGACATCTTCCAGCTTATAAAGGGTAAGGTTTATGCGATGGTCGGTAATCCTGCCCTGGGGAAAATTGTAGGTCCTGATTCTTTCACTGCGGTCCCCGCTGCCGATCTGCATACGGCGGTTCTTAGTCTGCTCGTCTACCTGTTTCTGCTCTTCAATTTCACGTATGCGGGCCCTCAGTATCCGGAAAGCTTTTTCCTTGTTCTGCAGCTGGGATTTTTCATCCTGGCAGCTCACTACTATCCCCGTAGGAACATGGGTTAGCCTTACCGCAGAATCTGTGGTATTTACTGATTGGCCCCCGGGTCCGCTGGACCGGTAGACATCCACCCTTACGTCCTGGGGATCCAGGCTTACTTCTATATCCTCGGCCTCAGGCATGACTGCCACAGTAGCAGTTGAAGTGTGGATCCTTCCTCCGGATTCTGTAACCGGAATCCTCTGTACCCGGTGAACCCCGGATTCATATTTCATGGTGCCGTATACCTGCTTGCCTTCCACACTGAAAATAATTTCCTTAAATCCGCCTATGCCCAGGGAATTTGAACTTAAAAGTTCGTGCTTCCATCCCCGGCCGTCCGCGTATTTGGTATACATGCGGTACAAATCTCCAGCAAACAAAGCTGCTTCATCCCCTCCGGCTCCAGCCCTTATTTCAATAATAACGTTCTTCTGGTCATTGGGGTCCTGGGGAGACAGCAGCAATTTTATATTTTTTTCCAAAGCCTCTTTTTCCTTCAGGTTCTTGCTTAGCTCTTCTTCTAAATACACCTTCATATCCTCATCTTCTTCTGCTGCCTGCATCTCTTTTATGTCCTGGATAGAAGACAGCACCTTACGGTAAGACCGGGCAGCTTTTACCGTGCCCTCCAGCTCAGATATCTGTTTTCCGTACTCTTTAATCCTTGCCGGATCAGAGCTTACTTCTGGATCAGACATCTTTTGCATGAACTGCTTGTATTTTTGTTCATAGGTCTCTAGCTTCTTTAGCAGCTCCGGCATTTTTGCTCACTCTCCTTACCTAAAGCCTGCTCTGCTTCCAGCACCTTTTTAAAGGACTGGATAGCAACTTCCAGCTGCTGGTCATCAGGCTCCCTGGTGGTCATCCTCTGCAGCAGAAGACCAGGGTAGAATATCATGTTTACCCATTTGTTCTGGCTGAATTTACCAGCCAGCTTTATAAGCTCATAAGACACCCCGGCAATAACCGGAATAAGCAGTACCCGGTATACAATTCTCATCAGCATGGTCTGCTTGCCCAGCAATGCAAATACAAAAATAGCTACAAACATCACTATCAGCAAAAAGCTGGTGCCGCATCTTACATGCAGCCGGCTGTAGTTTTTAATAGAAGCCGGAACCAAATCTTCCCCGCCTTCATAGCCCTGGATAGTTTTATGTTCCGCTCCGTGGTACTGAAACAGCCTTTTTATGTCTTTAATGGAAGATATAATGGCAATATAGCCTACAAAGAATCCAATCCTGATTAAACCTTCCAGCAGGTTATACAGGAAAGCATTGGAAAAATTTTCACTAAAGGTCCTTCCAATCAAGGTAGGCAATACAAAAAATATACCTACCGAAAATATGACGGCGATGATAATGGAAATAGCCATCTCTTTTTTAGAAAACTGAATCTCTTCTTCAGTGGCTTCATTAACCGAAACGCTGATGGCCCTAAAGCCCAAGATCATGGTTTCTAACAGGGTGACTATTCCCCTGATAAAAGGCCAGCCTAAAAAAGGATATTTTTCCTGCAAAGGTTTTAACCGGTAGACAGAGGTGGCAATGCTCTTATCGGGCCTTCTTACCGCCAGTGCCCAGAAATGGCGGCTCTTCATCATTACTCCCTCTATGACTGCCTGACCCCCTATCTGGCAATTGTGGTTAGGCATTAAAATCACTGGCTTTCGGAGGATGGTCGCACTGGTATTTGCCTTCCGGACAGGGCATCCTCAGGCAATTGGGCCCGGCTTTTTCAAACACTACCGGGCTTACTTTTTTTACCAGCTTGAGCATAGCGGTAGCCAGGTCCCGAATTTCCCACTGGGCCCGGTTACAGCAGCGAACGGTAAAGAAATGAAGCAGTTCTCTGCCATTCATGGTAACCACTATTTTGGTTTCGGAAGCATTGGGAAGTATGTACCTGGCATCCTCAGCCTCAATTCCTGAATCCAGCATTTTCTTATAAAGCTGATGGCTTGAATCCACCATTTCCTCGAACCAGGCTTTAGCCTGGGCATCCTTTTTAATGCTGGGAGGCAATATATAGTCAAACCCCTCTTTAAATTTTACATATCTCTGGGACTGCTGGTTATAGGAAGCTACCCTATGCCTTACCAACTGATGGGTAAGCGCCCTGGATACTCCTTCAATAGCAAAGGTAAAGCTTATATGCTCGGTAGTAGAAAGATGTCCGCTTTTTACTACAAACCTGACCAGCTTGTTTACCTCTTCCCCGCTTAACTTTTCATCCAGCTCTTCTATCCCTACCGGGGAATAGCAAAGCCTGGCCGCCAGTGCCACCATTCTTTCTGGTTGAGGGGTATGCCTCAATAGTTTTAATTTCATAAAAGGACCTTAATTCTTTTTTTTATTAAGTCTCTTCTTAAACCTCTCTACCCTTCCCCCCGAATCTACCAGTTTTTGCTTACCGGTATAGAAAGGATGGCAGCTGGAGCAAATCTCCACTTTTAGTTCCTTCTGGGTTGACCTGGTCTGGAAGGTATTTCCACAAGAACAGGTAACCGCACAATCAAAATATTCTGGATGTATTCCGCTTTTCATAAATAAACACCTCTTGTTTTTCAAACAAATTATTCAAATCAAACATGATATCATAAAAAGACAACTAAGTCACTAATAATCAAAAGCTTAAAGAGATTTATTGTTCTGGAAACTAGCCCTCAGGGCATTTAGGAAATCCAGGTTGGATTTGGTTTTCCTTACATAACCTATCAGCTGCTCTATAGCCACTTCCGGCTCCTTCTCATGTATGATCCTCCTGAGCCTCCAAACCATTGAAGCTTCTTCATCATCCATGAGCAGCTCTTCTTTTCTGGTACCGGATTTAGTGATATCGATAGCCGGGAAAATCCTCTTGTCTGCCAGGGTCCTATCCAGCTTTATTTCCATATTGCCGGTGCCTTTAAACTCTTCAAATATAACATCATCCATACGGCTTCCGGTTTCTATCAGGGCGGTGGCCAGTATAGTCAAACTGCCCCCGTCCTCTATATTTCTGGCCGCCCCAAAAAAGCTTTTGGGCGGGAACAGGGCAGTGGAATCTACACCACCGGAAAGCACCCTGCCGCTGGCTGGAATGGAAAGGTTATAAGCTCTGGCCAGCCTGGTGATACTATCCAGCAGTATCAGCACATCCTTGCCGTGCTCTACCAGCCTTTTGGCCCTCTGCAATACCAATTCAGCCACCTGTATATGATTCTCGGAAGGCTGGTCAAAGGTAGAAGATATTACTTCCCCTTTTACCGACCTCTCCATATCTGTTACCTCTTCCGGTCTCTCATCTACCAGCAGCACTATGATATGCACCTCAGGGTTATTTATGGAAACACTGTTGGCTATATCTTTAAGTATGGTAGTTTTTCCCGCTTTGGGAGGAGATACAATAAGGCCTCTCTGGCCTTTCCCTATAGGGGCTATGAGGTCAATTACCCTTGCCGCCAGCCCTTCCGACCTGGTTTCCAGCCTCAGCCGCTCCAAAGGATAGATAGGGGTTAATGTTTCAAAAGGAGCCCTCCTCCTTATAAACTCGGGATCCCCTCCATTTACTTTCTCTATCCTGATTAAGGCATTGTACTTCTCATTATCTTTAGGAGGCCTTACCTGCCCAAAAACATCATCCCCCTGCCTGAGCTTAAATCTTCTGATCTGGGATTGAGAAACATATATATCCTTGGCTCCAGGAAGATAACCGCTTACCCTTAAAAACCCATAACCATCAGCCAGGATATCCAAAATGCCCATCATGCGCTCTTCATATACTTCCAGCTCTTTGGTCCTGCCTTCACTTTTAATATAGGTTTTTTCCGTAGCTGCCTTATTTTTAATTTCCTCTTTCGGTTTTTCCTCCGCTTCCACCACCGGTCCGTCCCCGGCTGCAGCCTCCAATATTTTTTCTATCAGTTCATCCTTCTTGAATTTGGAAAAACCGTTAATATCAAGCCCCTTGGCTATTTCCCTCAAATCCAGTAATTTCTTGGAGCTTAACATTTTCTTATTATATTCGTTCATGCTAAAACATACCTCGCCTTTCTAATATAAAAGTTTTTGATGTATTTATTTTGTGTATTTATTTAAAAATTGTTTAAATAGGATAATTAGATATTAATTGGGTTAATGCAAAAAATGCAAAACTATCACCACTTTTTGAAAAAAAACAGTCAAGGACGAAGAAAGCCCGTTAATAATGGTTAATTTAATTGATAATATATGCAAATAATAAAAAAAGCAAGAGCTAATTTTGTTCCCATTCCGGGGCTGATCCAGCTTAAACCAGCCCCGGAATTATTTAAGACAGCTAAAACTTGGGTAATCTTTCTAAGGATTTCTTAATCAGTTCGTCAGGATACTCATAGTCCTCCAGCTTGCCGTCCATGTAGTTCTGGTAAGATGCTAAATCAAAGTGGCCGTGGCCGCTGAAATTAAAGGCAATAACCTTTTCTTCTCCCGTTTCCTTGCATTTTAAGGCTTCATCAATCGCAGCCTTTATAGCGTGAGCGGTTTCCGGCGCCGGAAGGACGCCTTCTGTCTTGGCAAAGATCATGGAAGCCTCAAATACCGGGTTTTGATGGTAGGATACTGCGTCAATTATGCCTTCCTTATGCAGCAGGCTGATCTGGGGAGCCATGCCGTGATACCTTAATCCTCCGGAATGGATAGGGGCAGGCACAAAATCATGGCCTAAAGTATACATTTTTACTATAGGCGCCATTTTAGCCGTATCCCCGTAATCATAGGCAAAAGGCCCCTTAGTCAGGGTAGGGCAGGCAATGGGCTCTACTGCAATAATCTTGATATCCTTGCCAGCCATTTTATCCGGGATAAAAGGAAAAGCAAAACCGGCAAAATTACTGCCGCCGCCTACGCAACCTATCAGCACATCGGGGAAAAGCCCTACTTTCTCAAACTGTTTCTTGGTTTCCAGCCCGATAACTGTCTGGTGAAGCAGAACGTGGTTGAGCACACTTCCCAGGGAATAATGGGTATTTTCATCCTTTGCTGCATCCTCTACCGCTTCGCTGATAGCCATACCCAAGCTGCCTGAAGTATCAGGATCCTGGGCCAAAATCCTCCTGCCCGCTTCGGTTTGGTTGGAGGGGGAAGCAAACACATTTGCACCCCATACCCTCATCATGATTTTCCTATAAGGTTTCTGCTCATAGCTTACCTTTACCATGTATACTACCAGCTCCATGTCCAGCATATTGCAGGCAAAAGCTAAAGCGCTGCCCCACTGTCCGGCCCCGGTCTCCGTGGTAAGCCTGTTTATGCCCTCTTTCTTATTATAATAGGCCTGGGCTACAGCCGTATTGGGTTTATGGCTGCCGGCAGGGCTTACGCTTTCATTCTTGTAGAAAATTTTGGCCGGTGTACCCAGGTACTGCTCCAGCCTTTCAGCCCTTACCAAGGGGCTGGGCCTCCAGATAGAGTAAATCTTAAGAAGCTCTTCCGGTATGTCTATGAACCTTTCCTGGCTCATCTCCTGCTCTATGAGCTCCATGGGAAACAGAACCGATAAATCCTCCGGGGTAAGGAGTTCACCCGTCTGGGGATTTAGGGGAGGATCCAGCGGTTTTGGCAGATCCGGATTAATATTGTACCACTGCCTGGGCATTTCACTTTCTGATAGTAATATTTTTTTATCACTCATTGTTTTCTCCTTTCTTTAAGTAAAATAAAAAAACCTCTCATATCTCTACTAACGGTAGAGACGAGAGGTTAATTCTCGCGGTGCCACTCTACTTCACTTCAGGCTCACGGCTGAAGTGCTCTCATCAGGTACATTA
>JAQVDY010000016.1 GCA_028698215.1 Actinomycetota bacterium
TCCTCTTCTTGCCCTGTTTCAGGTTCCTGGGCAGGCTGCCCGGTTTCTTCTACCTTTTGGGGTTCAGGTTCAGGGCTGGGGGCAGCCTGTTCCGGTAGGGGCTGGCAGGAAAAAAGAAGCCATACCACAGACAGGATGGCTAAAATTAATGCTGTATATGATTTATGATTAAAAATATGTCCCCTTTATATAATTTGTTTGACTAGATTTTATAATTAAAGTGCACTATTTAAGAGTTGTGTTTACAACTCTAGTTTTAAAAGCTCTTTGAAAACAAAATAAAAATATAGATACAAACTGATAGATAAAACACTACCTCCAAGTGTAAAATATTTGATTAGCAACAAAAAAATATACACACAAGGGGGTAGCGATGACCAAAGATGATTTCATCTTGGGCCACAGGTTAAGTTTACTATCACGGGCCAAATCTATCAATAACATTTCCAGGGCCTGCAGAGAAGCTGGAGTTTCCAGGACCTACTACTACAAATGGGCTAAAAGATTTACCACCTACGGAATCGTTGGTCTTAGAGAAAGAGAAAAATCCAAACCTAAGATGCCCAATACCACCAGGTCAGAGATAGTGGATAAGATATTAGCATTTATTAAGGAATACCCCACTTATGGTCCGGCAAGAATAGCCAATGAACTAGATAGTATTGTCTGTCCCGCCACAGTGTATAATATTTTAAAAAAGCGGGGCTTAAACCGTAAAATTGACAGGCTCCTTGCCCTAGAGGATATACCAGTTTCTGTAAGCCTGAGCCCAGTTATGGCCAGAAAGATAGATGAGGCAGGCCCACTTCCGAGGATAGAAAGCCACTACAGTGGCTATATGCTATCAGTTGATACCTTTTATGTATGCCGGCTAAAGGGAGTGGGCAGGATCTATCAGTTTAGCGCCATAGACACTTTTTCCTCTTTTGGGTTTGCTTATCTCTATACTGATAAGAGCGCAAAATCTGCCATAGATTTTATAGACAAAACTGTGGAAATTTTTGCCCAAATTGGCATAACTGTAGAAAGGGTATTAACTGACCACGGCAAGGAATATACCACCCACTGGGAAGGCGGCTACCACCTGTTCGAAAAATATCTAAGGTCAAAAGATATCAAGCACCGCTATACTAAAGTAAGGCACCCTTGGACCAACGGATTTGTAGAAAGGTTCCAAAGGACTATACTGGAGGAATTCTACCAGCCGTCTATGCTTAAAAAGACTTACCACAGCTTAGAAGAGCTTCAGGATGACTTGGGCCAGTTTCTATATTTTTATAATTTTCAAAGAACGCATCAAGGATATAGAACAAAAGGTTCTAAGCCTTGTGATCTTTTATATAAATGTGGTGACTTTTTATCATTATCACCATAAAATAATATTTAATATTTTATGCTTGGAGGAAGTTAAACTGTAAGCACCAAGCTTAGATAGTACAATTAAAGCAGTTATAAAATCAAATAATTAAATGGTATATGTTAAAATGATGGGAATGGAATATTTAGGCAAAAAAGACTTGGATGAAGCTCTGTGGATAAGCTGGTTTGATCAGGAGGGGCAAATTCTGCTATGGAGCAGAAGGGCAGAAGCGGTTAGCGGTTACAGCAGGAAGCAGCTGGATGGCCGGGTTTGGGAACTGCTGTTTCCGGATAAACAATACCGGCAAAAGATAGAGGGGGCTTTAAACCTGCTGATAAAGGATTCTTCCACCTCCAGCTGCCTGGAGGCAAACATTACCGGTATCCAGGGAAACAAGGTAGCCATGGTCTGGAATGTATTTCCGCTGGAACCAAAAAGCGGCAAGCCCGGCTGGCTCATACTGGGCCATGAAACAAAATCCTCTTCTGCTGAACATAATACCTGGTTTAAAGTTTGGATGGATAATATACCCCATATTGTCTACATTAAAGATGACCAAGGTTATTATATCTTTGTAAACCCTTATTTCAGCCAATTGGCTGCCCGCAGCATAGGCCAGGTTATCGGGAAACAGGACCGCCATATATGGCCTCAAGCTATTGCAGATGTACTGGTAAGAAACGATAAGGAAGTCCTGAAAAAAAACAAGCCCCAGTATTACCGGGAGTCTATGGCTACCGGACAGGTTTTTATGAGTATAAAATTTCCCTTAAACGGTAACAACCAGAGAGTACTGGGGGGAATATCCATAGATATTTCAGACCAGGTTAAACAGGAAGAGAAGATCAAGCGGGATAAGCAAAGATATGAGCAAACCCTGAGCCTGCTGCCGGATATCTTGTTTGAAACAGACCGGGAAGGGCAAATAACTTTTCTAAACCAGGCAGGAAAGAAGGTACTGACTTTAGGCCAGGATGACATTGAAAGGGGAGTGCTGGCCCTGGAGCTAGTAGCAGAAAAGGACCGGGAGGAAATAGAGCATGAGTTTATGTCTATTTTAAAAAAACAGCGGTCCAAATCGAAGCTGTTGGAGTTTGATATACAGGGAGAGTCGGATGTTATCACTGTAGCCGGGCATATAGCCCCCATAACTGATGGGGTGCAAATACTGGGTGTAAGGGGCGTGGTGGTAGACATTACCCTTTTAAAACAAAAAGAAAAAGACTTAAAGGAAAGTGAAGAAAAATACAAAAGGCTGTTTAACCATTTAAAAGACGGCATTTATGTCAGCACCCTGGATGGCAGGTATATTGATGTTAATCCTGCCTTGGTAGACATGCTGGGCTACCCTAACCGTAAAGAGCTGCTGGCCAAAAACATAATAGAAGATATTTATGTCGATCGCAGCCAGAGGCCTCGGCCTTCCCAGAGGGTGAGGCCTTTTGAAACCCAGTTAAAAAAAGCAGACGGAAGCAAGATATGGGTGGAGATAAGCTGCCAGGTACATATGGATGAAGGAAAACCTGCTTATTATGAGGGCATAGTAAGGGACATATCTATACGTAAGGAATATGAGGAAAAATTAAGGTTCAAGTCATTTCATGATGGCTTGACCGGCCTCTATAACCGGGCTTATTTTGAAGAAGAGCTGAGACGTTTGGACCGCAAAAGGCAGCTGCCTTTAAGCATAATTATGGGAGATGTGAATAATTTAAAATTAATTAATGATGCTTTTGGCCATCAGCAGGGAGACAAACTGCTAAAGAAAACAGCAGAAATCCTGGCCCAGGCCTGCCGGAAAGAAGATATAATAGCCAGGTGGGGCGGAGATGAATTTGCCATACTGCTCCCTAAGACTTCCCAGCAAACCGCGGCAAGAATTGTGGATAGGATAAACGATATTGCCGGTACATACAAACAAGTTTATGTTCCATTGAGTGTTTCCCTGGGTAAAGCTACCAAAATAAGCGAAACCCAGAGCTTAAGGCCAGTATTGGCAGAGGCTGAAGATAATATGTACCGCCAGAAACTTTTGGATAAAAAGAAAGTAAGCGGTCAAGTGATCATGTCTTTGGAAAAGGCTCTGCTTAAAAAAAATTATTATAGTGTCAGCCATATACAAACTGTAAAAAAAGCAGCATTGTCTATTGGGAAGGAGCTAGGCCTTTCCGGGACCAAGCTGGATGACCTGTCTCTATTGGCCGGAGCTTACCAGATAGGCAAGATTTCCATTCCGGATAATGTAATCAACAAGAAGGGCCCGCTAAATGAAGAGGAATGGAAAGCCATAAAAAAGTATCCGGAAGCAGGTTACAATATTGCCGAAGCCATACCCCAGATATCGCATTTATCTGAAGCCATACTGTCGCATAGGGAATGTTGGGACGGCAGCGGATATCCCCAGGGGCTCATGGGTGAAGCCATCCCTTTATACGCCCGCATAATTGCCATTGCTGATGCTTATTCAGCTATGGTAAGCCGCCATTACCGGGCCAGGTTAAGCCACCAGCAAGCCATAGGGGAGCTTAGGGAAAATGCGGGGATACAGTTTGACCCGTATCTAATAAAAAAGGCTATTCTGGCTTTAGATAAGAATAATTGAAATATTTATAAAAAGATGGTTTAGCCTTATAATTGGAGTATGCTGTTCAAAAAGAAAAAAATCGGCTTAGCTTTATGCGGAGGGGCAGCCAGAGCCCTATGCCATGTAGGGGTATTAAAAGAGCTGGACCAGCTGGACCTAAACTATACGGCTATCAGCGGTACCAGCATGGGGGCTATAATCGGCGCTTTTTACTGCTCCGGGGTGCCCCTGGAGGAAATAGAGGATTTTATCCGTGACATGGACTGGCGGAGCATGCTCATGTTTTCTGATATTACAATGGCCCGCATGGGAATAATAAATGGAAAAAAAGTGGAAAAGATACTGCATGATTTTTTGGGCAACAGGACCTTTAGCCAATGCCGGCCCCAATTTTGCTGTGTGGCGGTGGACATGCTTACCCAGAAAAAAGTGGTATTACATGAAGGCAGGCTGGTGGATGCAGTAAGAGCTTCCATATCCATACCAGGGGTGTTTTCTCCCGTAAAGCTTGATGACATGGTGCTGGTAGACGGAGGGGTAATAGAGCCCCTGCCGGCAAAAGCCATAAAAATGTTTGATGTGGATTTTACCATAGGGGTATCCATAGTTCTGGATAAGCTTAAGGACAGCAGCAACTATTATCAGAGCCTGGCCCAGTATGACCCGGAACCTAAAATCAAGAAGTTTTTTAGAAAACTTTTTAGGCACAAGAATCCCAGCCGTTTATCTACCTATGAAATATTAAATACCAGTTTTAATATAATACAGAGGGAAATGGCCAAGAAATATTACCAGTATACCGATCTGGTGATAGAGCCCAAAGTGGGAGAATACGGCTTTTTTGATTTTATCAAAGGCTCCGATATAGTAGAGAAAGGCTGCATAGCTGCCCGGGAAAAATTACCTGAATTAAAACAAAAGCTAAAATTAAGGTAATCTAGCCAAAATCCATAGAGAAGTCGGCAGCGGGAGCAGAATGGGTTATATAGCCGGAAGAAATTAGGTCTATGCCTGTCTGGCAGTAACTTTCCAGGTTGTCCAAGGCAACATTTCCTGAAACCTCTACCAGGGTTCCCGGTTTTGCTTCCCCCCTTATTTTCTTAACTGCTTCCCTTATCTGGCCGGTATCCATATTGTCCAGCATAATAATGTCTGCACCGGATTCTACGGCCTGCTGCAGCTGGTCACTGTTTTGGACTTCCACTTCAATTTTTAAGGGATGAGGTATCCTGGATCTTATGGCTTCTACAGCTGCTGTGAGGCCCCCTGCGGCCTTGATATGGTTGTCCTTTAACATTACCCCGTCAAACAGCCCAAACCGGTGATTATAGGCTCCTCCAACCTGTACTGCATATTTTTCCACCAGCCGCAATCCGGGTTTGGTTTTCCTGGTATCCACTACCTTCACTCCATAGGGAGCGGCTATGTCAGCAAACTGCCGGGCTATGGTAGCGATGCCGGAAAGGTGTTGTATAAAATTTAGGGCTGACCTTTCTGCTGCCAACAGAGAGGCGGTAGGCCCCTTTAATAAAGCTACTTGGTCTGGCCGGGATACTGTTTGGCCTTCGGATGCTAATTTTTCCATACTTATGCTTCCATCTACCTGCTGGCACAGCCATTGGGCTAAATCCAGGCCGCAGACTACAGCCTGCTGTTGTTTGCATTTTATATAGGCTTGGCTGGTGTGTCCTTCCGGCAGCAGGTATTTGGTAGTGATATCTCCAAACCCGGCCAGGTCTTCGGCCAGGGTTTTTTCAATCAGCTCCCTTACCTGGTTTTGGTTTAGCTTAAGCATCTTTTACCTCTTCAAATATTATTTTATCCTTTTGAAGCAAAATATGCTTACGCCAGTTAACATCATCGGTATGGGGAAAGTCATTTCTCTGATGGGTTCCCCTGCTTTCTTCCCTTAAAGCGGCTGCTTTGGTAAGCAGGTAGGAAACGGTAAGCATATTTGCCAGTTCTATTTTAGATTTATCTTTTTGATTATAGAGGGCCTCATGGTTAACGTATTGGGCAATGAACCCTGAGACCTGGCCCAGGCCTTTGGCATCCCTTAAGATACCGGCTTTCTGGGTCATTATCTGTCTTAGCTGCCGGCGTATTTTATCTGTATCCAATGGCTGGGCCCCTTCTTTTTGAACAGGGGGCATTTGCCAGGGCCCTAACTGGCTGGGTGCAGTTTCCTGTTTGAGCCTTCTGTCTATTTCCCGGTATATATTCCACCCGTATACCAGGCCTTCAATCAGGGAATTGGAGGCCAGCCGGTTGGCCCCATGGGCTCCAGTGGCGGCTACTTCTCCGCAGGAATACAGCCGGTCCAAGGTAGTTAGGCCCTGGTAATCAGTTTTTACCCCGCCATTCATGTAATGGGCAGCAGGAGATACCTTAACCAGGTCCTTGTTTAGGTTCAGGCCGTTTTCCTTTAATTTGTACAGTATATTGGGGAACCTCACTTTCAAGGTGGTAGCGGGCAGGTGGGTGGCATCCAGGTAAACAAAATTACAGTTGGTTTCATTCATCACCCTGACCATTTCCTTTACTACTATATCCCTGGGGGCTAGTTCCGCCAAAGGGTGCTTATCCAGCATAAATCTCTTCCCCTGGCAGTCCCTTAGGTAAGCTCCTTCTCCCCTTAATGCCTCACTGATGAGGAACAGTTTCTTATCTTTGGTTCTAAATACTGTGGGGTGAAACTGCACGAATTCAATGTCCATGATGGCCGCTCCCGCCCGGTAGGCCATGGCAATGCCGTCCCCGGTAGAAATATCAGGGTTGGTGGTAAGGTTAAAAATCTGGCCTATTCCCCCGCTGGCCAGAACTACAAAGGCAGCAGGGTGTATCTCCAGCTGGCCGTTTTCTAAATTAAGCCCTATAACCCCGGTGCATTGGCCGTTATCAGTCATCAGGTCCAGGGCGAAATAATTGGGATAAAATTGAATATTTTTAGTGCTCTGGGAGTACTTTACCAGCTTTTTTTCGATCTCTTCCCCGGTAGCGTCTCCCCCGGCATGAAGGATTCGGGGATAACTGTGGCCCCCTTCCGTGGTAAGGCTTATTTCACCTTCAGATATATCAAAAACTATTCCCAGCTCTATCAGTTTTTCTATCATCTTCGGGGCATTCTTTACCAGTATCTTTACTGCTTCCGGATCGCATAGCCCCTGCCCGGCTACAATAGTGTCCCGGTAATGGTTCTTCCAGAAATCAGGTTTCTTAATGGCAGCAGCTATGCCCCCCTGTGCATACCAGGTAGTGGATTCGGACAAGGAACTCTTGGTTAGGACTTTTACCTTATGTTTTTGGGAAAGCCTGATGGCAGTAGAAAGCCCGGCAATACCACTGCCAATGACTATGCAGTCACAAGGGTCTGCCTGCTGATAGTAATCTGAAGGATTTATTACATATCTTGGTATCATATTTTCAGCTAATGGCCAGCATCCTGTCTATAGCTTTCCTGGCCTTATCCATAACATCTTTATCCAGTTCTATCTGGTACTGCTCTTCTTCCAAAGCCCAGTAAACCTTTTCCAGGTTTATCAATTTCATATTGGGGCATATGCTTTTGGGGGAGGCAGGATAAAATATTTTTAGAGGATTTTCTTTTTTCATTCGGTGGATAATGCCTGTTTCAGTACCGATAATAAATTCCTTAGCATCAGATTTTTTTACATAATCCAGCATGCCCCCGGTGCTGGCTACCAAATCTGCCACTTCAATTACATCGGGAGGAGCCTCGGGATGCACCAGTACCACCGCGTCCAAGTGCTCTTTTTTTAACTGTACTATATGCTTGGCGCTGATGGTAACATGGGTAGGGCAATACCCGTTCCATAAAATCATTTCCCTGCCGGTCTGTTTCTGGACGTAGCTGCCCAGGTATTTGTCAGGGATAAATATTATGGGGCGGTCCTTATCAATGGAATTTACCACTTTTACTGCATTGGAAGAGGTGCAGCATATGTCGCTTAAAGCCTTTACCTCTGCAGTGGAATTTACATAGCATACTACCACTGCTTCCGGATGTTTTTGTTTGAGCTCTTCTAGCTGCTGGGCATTAATCATGTCCGCCATGGGACAGCCGCTGTAACGGTCGGGAAGCAGTACCATGCGGCCAGGGGAAAGTATTTTGGCAGTTTCTGCCATAAACCTTACTCCGCAGAACACTATGATATCGCTGTCAGTCTGGGCAGCTTTAATGCTTAACTGCAGGGAATCCCCCACAAAATCAGCTATATCCTGGACCTCGCCTATCTGATAGTTATGGGCTATTATAACCGCATTTTTTTCTTTTTTAAGTTGGCTGATCCCAGCAGCTAAATCTAATTTTGTATTCATAGCCCTACTATGGTAAATAAATAATATCTGTTATTTTAAAACAACCTGGCTTAAATTAAAATATGTAAAAATATTTACTTTAAAGAAATATACAGTCGGTTTGGGCCCAGCGGATGAAATTAAAGCCTATTTTATTGATGGGCTCTTTTATGATATGATTTCAAATTCAAGGAGATTTTATTGAAATTTATAATATCAGAAAAAGAAATAGCAGCCCGGCGAATAGCGGATATACTGTCCGGCAGGAAAGCCAAGGAAGAAAAGGTATACGGTGTTCCTACCTACAGGTTCAGCCTGGATGGACAAGAGTACCGGACTATAGGCCTGAAGGGCCATATACTAAAAGTGGATTACCCCCGCCAGTATTCCAATTGGTTTAAGGTTGACCCCATGGAGCTTATAGAGGCGGAGATAGAAAAAATTCCCATACAGAAAAAAATCATACAGGCCTTAAAGAAAACTGCCAAGGAAGCAGATCAAATCATTATAGCTACTGACTACGACCGGGAGGGGGAGCTTATTGGTTATGATGCCCTTACCCTGGCACAGGAAGTAAACCGGGAGGCTGCGGTCAAGCGGGCTAAATTTTCTTCCATTACTGAAAGAGAGCTGCAGGAATCCTTTAATAAATTGGGCAAGCTGGACCATAACCTGGCTTTTGCCGGCAGGGCAAGGCAGGATATAGACCTTATATGGGGAGCTACTTTGACCCGGTTCATTTCCCTGGCCTCCTACCAGGTAAAGGATAAGTTTCTTTCAGTGGGCAGGGTGCAGACCCCTACCCTTACCCTGATCGTAGACAGGGAAGAGGAGATAAAGAAATTTAAGCCGGTGCCTTACTGGGTGATAAAGGTATCTCTTTCTACTGAAGATGGACAGAAGTTTGAAGCCGGACATAAGAAAAAGAGGTTTTTAGGCAGGGAGGAAGCAGAAGCGGTGTATAACCGTTTGGGAAGCAAGGCCACAGTGGACCATATAAAGGAGAGCCAAAGGAAAATAAAGCCTCCCATTCCTTTCAATACCACCGGCTTGATTGTGGCGGCTAATGCTATGGGCTTTACTGCCAACCGTACCATAAATACTGCAGAAAATTTATATATGAATGGATTTATAAGTTATCCCAGGACTGATAATACCGTATATCCTTCCTCCATAGATTTAGCTGAGGTTACGGCAGAGATCGGCAAGTCTTCCTATTTTAAGCAGGACTGCGCCCGGGTACTGGCCCAGAAAAAAATAACTGCTTCCAGGGGCAGGAAAAGATCTACCGACCATCCCCCCATATACCCTACCCTGGCTGCTTCACAGGGCAAGCTTACCAGTGATGAATGGAAGATATATGAGCTGATAGTGAGAAGGTTTTTGGCCACCCTTTCTCCCCCAGCTACCATTAAAAGCGTATCAGCCAGGATAAACATAAATGATGAAATATTTGTGGCTAACGGCAGCCGTCTTATAGACAGGGGCTGGGTGGACCTGTACCCTTATTACAAGCACCAGGACCTGTTTATCCCTCATTTAGAGGAAGGCCAAAAGCTAGCTGTAGACAGCAGGCACCTGGAGGATAAGGAAACTAAACCCCCGGCCAGGTATACCCAGGGCAAACTGGTAGAGAAGATGGAAGAGCTGGGTTTGGGCACCAAAGCCACCAGGCACACCATTATACAGAACCTCATAACCAGGGGCTATATCAAGGGCAATCCCCTGGAGCCTTACGAAAAGGCGGTATCAGTAGTAAAAATGCTTAAAAAACATGCAGAAAGGATATCCAGCCCGGATATGACTGCAGAGCTGGAGATGGATATGGACGGCATAGCTTCCGGGGAACAAACCCAGGAGCTGGTGGTAAATAAATCCAGGAAGATGCTCAAGCAGGTTATGGCCAGGCTTAAGGATGAAAAGGAAGAAATAGCCAAAGAGATTAAAAATGGAGTAAAAGAAGATCTTAAAGTGGGTAAGTGCACCCAAGAAGATTGTCCCGGAGACCTGATTATAAGGGTTAGCCGAAACAAGAAGCGTTTCATTGGCTGTAACGCCTATCCCCAATGCAGAAATACCTTTTCTCTTCCCCAGAAAGGACTTATACTTACTACCAAGGATAAATGCAAGGAATGCGGTTTTCCGGTAGTTAAGATAATAAATAAGGGAAGGAAACCATGGAACCTTTGCATCAATCCCCAGTGTCCGGCCAAAGATGAAAAGTATAAAACTTACAACCATAGCCAAAGAGCTGGCCAAACTGATAGTTGAGGCCAGTTTTAATCTGCCTGCGGATATAATTTCAGCTCTAATTAAGGCCAGAGAAATCGAGACCAGTCCCACTGCGGTAAAGATACTGGATTGTATCCTGGAAAATGCCCGCCTGGCTCCGGTAGAAAAGCTGCCCCTTTGCCAGGACTGCGGCCGGGTGTATATAAATCTGGCAATAGGCCCCGGCATATGCATAGAGCAAAGCCAACTTTTGGAAGCAAAAGTAAATGATGAGGTAGCTAAGGCTTATCAGCAGAACTACCTGCGAAAATCCATAGTGGACGACCCTTTGTTTGAAAGAAAAAATACACAGGGCAATACCCCGGCTTTGTTGAGCATGGAGCCTTCCAGCCAGCCGGGCCTTACCATAGAAGTTAACTTGAAAGGGGGAGGAAGCGAGAACTGTTCTTACCTGTTTATGCTTAATCCTTCCACCCGGCCCCAGGATATAGTTAAACTAGCCACAAGGACAGTAAGGGAAAATGTGACCAAGTGCTGTCCCCCGGTAATCATAGGCCTGGGAATAGGCTCCGGTGCTTCAGGAGCTGCAGTTTTAGCCCGGAAGGCCAGTTTCAGGAATCTTAATAAAAGAAACGCCCATCCCCAGTACCGGAGGATGGAGCAGGAGATTTTAGAGGCGGTAAACAGCTTGGGTATTGGGCCCCAGGGCCTGGGAGGAAAGACTACTGCTCTGGCCTGCAATATAGAGTATGCTCCCTGCCATATGGCCACTTTGCCGGTAGCCCTTTTTTTAGGGTGTCATTCTTTGCGCAGGGCTTCTTCAAACATATCTCCGCCCCACATGTCATAGGCCACAAACAGGGGAAAGCGGTCCAGGTATATCTCATAGATGGCTTCTGCCCCCAGATCTGTATAGGCCACTGGCTTAATACTGGTTACTTTAAGTCCCAGGTAAGCGGCAATTCCCCCTATGGCTACCAGGTATACTGCTTTGTATTTCTTTAACAGCTCCCGGTAGGCAGTGCTTCGCCTGCCTTTTCCTATCATGACTTTCAGTCCTTGCTTCAGCAGGGGTTCTGTCAGGTTATCCATACGGGCAGAAGTAGTAGGCCCTACCGCTCCGCTTTTTTTATGGGGAGGAGCAGGTGAAGGCCCTACATAAAAAATGACGGCATTATGCAGGTCAATGGGCAGGGGCTCTCCTTTTTTTAGGGATGATATCAGGCGCTGATGGGCCATGTCCCTGGCTCCGTATACTTTTCCGCTCAGGCTTACCATGTCACCTGCTTTCAGGCGGGCAATCCCGGCTTCATCCAGCGGGGCGGTAAGCTCTTTTTGGGGTTTAGTAATCATCTAGGTGCTTATCTTTTTTAAAGTAATTGTCATAGGAGTAAAGGGGCTTGCGGGGGTCTTTACTCTTTCTTCCCCGGCGGGAACTAAAGATAAGGGCAAAAATTATAAACAGTATAAACAATCCTATAAGACCCAGGGCTATGATTAAAAAGTAAGACAAAAACTTGGTTTTCTTTCCTTCTATTTTGATGTCTTTTTTCTGTCCGTAACCAATATTCCACAGGGCTATATTATTGTCTCCCTGTACATCGGCATTGGTCTGGGTGATTTTTACCGGGAACTTAACCTGGTAGGTAATGCTCAACATATTGGGATCGGCCTTGATTAAGTCTTGCAGTCGCCCGTAGTCGGAATCCTGGGCGGAAGCTGCAATCAAGCTGGGATCAACCTCCATATCAATATAGTCATAAAAAAAATAGTCGCTATGGAAAAAATAGTCATCAATGCTCATTTTGGCATAAAACCGGGGGTTGGGTTCCTGGGAAAAATTATCTATGGATACATGCTGTAAGAAATTTATATCCTGGAAAGCGGAAGTAGACCTAAAATGGGTATAGTTTTGTTCTTCATAGGTATCTACTTCTCCAGCAGGCAATGCTGCTATAAGCTTCTGGTAAAGGGTCTGGTCTCCGGTCAGCACTACTTCGCCTTTCTGCAGGTATTCTGTCTTTATGGCCAGGTCCACCACCCTGGTACCGCTGTAATCAGTATTTATTTCGGTATAGATATCAATGATGGTCTGGTCACAGGCAGAGGCAAATATAATTAGGGCAGATAGAAGGCAAATTAGTGTAATTTTGTATGCCAGGGTTTTTTTCATTTGGAACTAATTTTACCATATTAAAACGGTAGAGAATAGGGAAAAACTGAAGCAAAGCCTAAAAGCCTAATACTTTTTTTATAGCTATGCTTACCCCATGGTGATCCAGGTCTTCGGTTACCCAGTCCGCGGCTTGCTTAAGTTTTTGGCAGGCGTTGCCCATGGCTACTCCCACCCCGGCCATGCTGATAATTCCCAGGTCATTTTCTCCGTCTCCGATGGCCATTACCTGGCTCGGTTCCAGCCCCAGGTAATGGAGTACTTTGTTTAAGGCAAAGGTTTTGCCTGCCTGGCGGCTGAATATGTTTACGTAATTAAAGCCCGCGTCCCTTATTTTTATATCTTTAAGGTTCTGGCCTATGCTTAAAGCATCGATTGGCCCGGATTCCTCTCTCTTTAGTATGGTAGCTAAAAGCACTTGGCCGGCTATATCCGGATCCATAAGGTCATCAACTTTTCTCATATAATGCTTGTGGGCCACTTCGCTTAGTCCCTGCTCGTAAACCAAGTCCCCGTCTAATGTGCTTAGAAACAGCAATTGGCCGGTTTTTCGGGCAAATTCTATTATTGATTTCACCGAGCCAGAATTAATCAGCCGGTAATCCAGGTGGTTTAAGCCCTGGTCTACGATCAGGGTTCCATTGGATACTACCTGGGGGTTGGGAGGGCGGAAAGTATTTATAATCCTTTTGGCCGCATTAAGGTTTTTACCGGTGATAAATACCACTTTTATACCCTGCTGGATACAGCGGCTGATGGTCTGCCGGTTCTGCCCGCTTATGGCAGATTCAGAATTAAGCAGTGTTCCGTCTGCGTCTATTGCTATCAGTTTAATCATTTTTTTAATTACCTAATCCCTTGCCTTTAATTTCTGGCTGCTGCCAGAGACCCATTATAGCATCTTAATTAATAATATCTACATACGGCCGCTAACCGGTGAAGTTTATCTGGTTTGGCCAAGTCAGCAAGCAGGGGATTGTCCTTAATTAAGGTTACAGCCTTTTTACCGACTCCCTTATTACCAGCCGGGGCTCTAAAATTATCTGGGTAAAATCCGCAGATATATTTTCCATTTTTTCCAGCAAAATTTTAGCGCTGTAGCTTCCCGTCCTTATTTTGGGCTGGTGAACAGTGGTAAGGGGAGGGCATAGGTAGGCAGTAGCCATAATATTGTCGTATCCTATTACGCTGTAATCATCTGGTATACTAAATTTCAGTTCCCGGGCAGCTTCATATATGCCTATGGCCACAATATCGCTTAAGGTGACCACAGCCCTGAAATTGTATTTATCCTTTTGCCGGTGGCACTCTTTCATGGCCCGGCAGCCGGCCTGGATACTTAAATCAACATTTTTGACTAGCTCTTCCTGGGGCCCAATGCCGTATTTCTTTAAAGCCTTCAGGTATCCTTTAAGGTAATTTTTTGATGATGACAGCTGGGAAGGGCCGTTTAGCAGAAGAATTTGTTTATGTCCCTGCCCAATTAGATACCCTGCAGCATCAAAAGCCGCCTTTTGATGGTCAACATAAACAAAATTTATATCTTTAAAATCCGGCCTGCAGTCAATGTAGACCGCGGCCAGCCCATTATCCCTGATTAATTTGATATTTTCAGATTTAGCATTAACCAGGGATATGATAATCCCGTCCACTCCCTTGGCCAGCATATTGATTATATTCTTTCTTTCCAGCTGCTGGTCATAATTGGAATCACAGAGTATCATGGTGTAATTTCTTGCATCCAGGGCCTGGCCAATGGCATCTATGGTTTCATAGTATAAGGGGTTTTTTAAATCATTGAGGATAAGCCCTACTGTTTTAGTTTTTTTATCCCGCAGCCCTTTGGCCAGCAGGTTAGGATAATAGTTAAGGTCCTCTGCTATTTTTAATATCTTTCTTTTGGTCTCTTCATTGGCGGCAGGATCGCCCCTTAAGGCCCGGGAAACGGTGGAAGCTGAAAATCCCGATTTTTTAGCCAGGTATTTAATGGTTACTTTTTCACTTTTATTTTGGCTTGACATGGTACTACCATAATAATATATTATTGGTATCGTTGCCACAGGCTGACTGTAAATTACGCATTGTTTTTAAAATGCAAAAAACAAAAAAACTAAACTGCAAAAACTTTTCCGACATAATTGGTAACGTTGCCAGTACTAACAGGGGACTGGCAGTCAATACATAAGCAAACAAGAGAAAGGAAATTAGATGCTGGCTAAGGATGAATTTGAAAGAAGGAAAAAGGCTGTAATCAAAATCCTAAATAAAAATGACCTGAGGGCCTGCCTTATTTATTATGATGAATTAAATATTGGCAATGGCTGGTATCTATCCGGATGGTGCCCCCAGTTTGAGAGCGGCAGCATACTGGTTACCGATACCGGGTATGCCGCTATCTTAGGGGGACCGGAATCAGAGCCTTTTGCCAAGATGGATTGCACTATTAAGGAAACCAAGAACATACCGGTATTCATGGTTCCTGATGAAGAGTATCCCTATGCTGAAATAACTGATTTTAAAAGCGTGTTCAGCCAGATTTTTGGCACCAGCCAATTGGATAAAATAGGGGTAGTAGGATTAAATTCCATGCCTTATGGGGTATATAGCCTCCTGACCCAGGACCTGGAAGGTACCAGCCTGGTGGATATAACCGGCGAGTATGAGGCCTTGAGGATAAAGAAATCAGCTTATGAGATTGAAATGATGCAGAAAGCTTCTGATATAGCAGATTCAGCTTTTAAAAAAATGCTGGATAATGTCCAGGCCGGAGTGGCTGAAACCTATTTGGCCGGAGTGGCTGAAGGCCAGATGAGGATGTTGGGGGCTAACCGGTTTGGCTTCCAGACCATTGTAGCTGCAGGAAAAAGAAGCTGCGGCGTGGTTCCTACCGCTACTGACCGTAAACTAAAGGAGGGGGAGATGGTGATGCTGGGGATAAGCCCCCGGTACAGGGGATATGCAGCTGCTGCAGGATACAGCACCGTAGTAGGAGGCAATCCTACTTCCCAGCAGAAGGAGTATTTAAAAATATTGTCGGAAGCTTACCTGGCCACCAAGGATATGCTTAAGCCGGGCATGGTAGGCAGAAACAATTACCGCCAGATTAAGGAATTTTTTGCCGGGCGGGGCGGATATGAAAAGTATATTGTTTGCCCCTTTGTGCATACTATTGGGTTACATGAAGCAGAGGCTCCCTTCTTTGGGCCCCATAGCGATGATGTGCTGGAGCCTGGCATGACGGTGTGTATAGATGTGTCTTTGTTCGGGCATCCAGGTTTTCATGGAATGAGGCTAGAGACGGCATTTTTGATTACCCCCCAGGGCCACCGGCCGTTTTCCAGCTATATGGATAAACTGATATCCGGCCTGTCGGCAGGGTAAGCTGCACAGTTAAAGCAAGGGGTCTAAAAGGATTAAGCAGCAGGTCCCTGACGGGCGAAGGCCATAAAAATTTAGAAAAGACAAAGGATAAAGGAGGCTGTATTGGAACAGGGAGAAGGAAAAAGGATATGGCTGTTTCCGGATGGAGAATTGCCGGTGCCTGACCCTGGCAGCACGCTGGCAGCTCACGAGGCTTTGATGGTATTAAACACTTCTGGCCGTGATGCCAGCCTGAAGCTTTCTTTCTATTTTGAAGACAGGGAACCTGAAGAAAATATCAAGTTGGCGGTCAAGGCCAAAAGAGTGAAATGTATAAGGATGGATGATCCGGTGCAGCTGGGCGGTTTTAAACTGCCTTACAGCACCCAGTATGCGCTGAGGGTAGAAAGCAATATACCGGTAACGGCTACTTTTGGAAGGCTGGATACCGCGTCAGACAGGATGGCTTTTTATACCAGTGCCTGGCACTGCTACTGAGAATAGCAAACTTATAATTTTAATGGTAAACAGGGAAGGGATGGATAGCATGTTTAAGATATTGCCTATGCCAAAAGTATGGGACCTGGACCAGGAGGCCAGCTATACTTTTACAGAGATTAACCTGGATTTTAACGGTTGCTCCCCTGATCTTATGGACAAAATTAAGGATATAGCCTTACTGAAATTAGGGCCGCTGGGCCTAAAAATAGGGGAAGGCCAAAAGGTTTTAGGCAATACCCTGGCCCTGGAGTTTATTTCTAGCCTGGATACGGGCCGGATAGAAGGAAGGTATCAGCATTTATTCGAGCAGCAGGGCTATATACTTAAGTCTGAACATAACAAGATGCAGCTCTATTTTGCCCATCTCAGGGGGGCCGTATACGGCTTGTCTACCTTAAAGCAGATAATGATGAAACAGGAAGGGCCCTGGACCATGCCCCATTTCTATATCCTGGATTACCCGGAAGTAGGGCAGAGGGCCCTGGCTACCACCTTTGCCTGGTATGCAGGTTACGGCCGGGTGGGGTTTGACATGCAGCTATGGGATTTTGAGGACTGGAAAGCTTTCCTAAACCAATGCTCGGACTTTAAGATTAACCAGCTTAATATGTGCATGTATGGGTACTGGCCTTTTGAATTTGAGCAGTACCCGGAAACTACCCTAAAGGATTTTCCCCTTAAGATATGGAATGATGAAAGCAAGAACTGGATAGAAATAAGGTATACCCACCCTAATATAGTAAAAGAGTTTTTGCCGGAGCTAATAGATTATGCCCATAGGCTGGGCATAGATATCTTTGCCTATATTGGCCTAAATTCATATAATGGCGGCTATTCCAATATCCATAGGGATAAGAGGATGAAACTTCCTGCGCAAAGCAAATACATCAATGATTTCGATACCTTGTGCCTCAGCCAAAAAGATACCATAGCCTACCTTAAAGCCTCCATAGGCAAAGTGGCCAGCCTGGGGTTTGACGGCATAATATTTGAAGAAAGCGAGGAGGCATTCTGGTACTGTAATTGTGATAGGTGCAAGGCTAAATACATAGATAAGACTTCTTCCCCGGCAGAGGCCAAACATATGGCCAATTATGAGCTTCTTAAGATTTTACATGGGAAGATAAAAGAGGTAAACCCTGGCTGTGAGGTAGGGCTTAGGGCCTGGAGGGAGCCTCCCTTAAAAAAGGACCTGGATTATCTAAAAAAATGTGAGGCATCAATACCCAAGGATGTCAGCCTTTACTGGGCCCCCGGCCTGTATGTGGGGGAAGAAGAATTTGAAAAATGGGTCAGTGTATTCGGCACCAATAGAATTTGTGCCCGGGATACTGAATCCAATGCCATCTCTTCCTGCCTGGGGCGCCTGTACCGGGTGTTCAGGTCCAATATTTTAAGGCCGGAAGAAGAAACCAACCAGCAGCATATAGATAATGATATAAGGCAGCATAAGGGCTCAGCCAGGGTGGGGGCCAGGGGCATAAACGGCTATATGTTTGAGTATTACAGCTATTTTATGCATTTTTTGGTTCA
Organism: Actinomycetota bacterium; assembly: GCA_028698215.1. Classification (NCBI taxonomy): domain Bacteria; kingdom Bacillati; phylum Actinomycetota; species Actinomycetota bacterium. The sequence goes on from JAQVDY010000016.1 coordinate 18,061, forward strand.
CGCCGGCTATGGCTGGGACTCTTCTATGGAAGCAGACAGCTTCTTTGAATATGCGGCGGAGGCGGTATTCGGCTTGGAGTTGGCACCAGATATAATGTATGTGCTTAAAAACATGTTAACTATCCATGAAAGCCAGATATCTATTTTCACTTCTGAATTTCCCTTCCAGAGAAACAAGGTAGAAGCCAGGGATATAGATACCATAAAGCAGGCTTTAGGGCAGTGGCCTATTATTTTAGAAAAAATCCAGAAAGTCAAAAAAGAGCTGCAAGACCATAAATACCTGCAGCATTATTACCAGCACTTTGATAAAATTGAAAATGCCCATAGGAGAAACAAATATATCTATAAGCTGTGCCTGAATGCCATTAGTTATGACCAGGCCCGGGACGGTGAAGAAAAGGTTAAATACCTTAAACAGGTTTACAGATACAATGAAAAGGATTTTGACCTGGCCCGGAAAAAATTCTTTGATGTAAACCCGGTGGATGCTACCGGCATTAAAGCCAGCATGTTTCCCTATCATGAGATAAAAAGGGTGATTAGGAACCAGATTGAGGATGGCTACCGTGACCAGGAGCAAATATATTTGGGAGTGGAGGCTTTAGGCTGGCTCTGGCTTTAGCACAGGGAGATAAAGGAGGCAGGAGTGGCAGAAAAATATATAATTTTTGGTTTTGACATGGAAACCGATATTGGCAGCTACCTTAAGACCTATAAGGGGATAAGGCAAGGCAGCCCTAAGATCCTGGATATTCTAAAAAAGCATGGGATAGAGGCTACTTTTTTCTTTACCGGCCATGCGGCCCAAAATAATCCGGACCAGGTTCTGGAGATAGTGGAGCAGGGCCATGATTTAGGCTGTCACAGCCTTAAGCATGAGACGGTAGGAGATGCAGCTTTTAACATGCCCAATGACTGTCCCATACTGGAGGAAGAGCTGGAGCGCAGACTGCTTAAAAACATTGAAATTATAAAATCCATAACCGGCAGCAGGCCCCAAAATTTCAGGGCTCCCCGGCTGTGGCAGGGACATGGCCAGATAAAGGTACTGGAAAACCTGGGGTTTAAGGTGGATGCCTCCTATTCGGTGGCTACTCATGAGAAGCAAATCATTCCCTACCATCCTTCAGATACAGATTGGCTGCAGCCGGGGAATATGAATATATTGGAGATACCTAATTTTGCTTTCCTGGATTCAGAAAATGACTATAGCCGTTTTTTCGGCCAAAATGACCAATGGCCCCTGTTGAGGCTGCTGGGAGCAGAATTTGTGGCTGAAAACCAAAAATTAGTAGTAGAAAGGCAAGCAGAGTTAACCGATAAATGCGTGCTGCTGTTTTATTTGCATCCCTGGGAATTTGAGGTTATGCCTGAAAAGTTTGAATATGATGAGGGGACTTTCCTGTTTAAGCCTGAGCTTACCCAAAATTGCGGTCCCCGGATGGCAGAAGAGTTTGAAAAATATATTAGGCTCTGCTTGGAGGACGGCTATAAATTTACTACCTGCAGCAAATTTTACCATATCTGGACCAGCGGCTGCAGCTAGCTGGCTGGGGCTCGGGGCCCCAGGACAGGTATGGAATTTTAGGGTAATATTTTAAAAATTTTCCCCTGAACATGAAGCATTCAGTTTATTGACGTTTATTTTCAATGTTGTTAGCATTACATAATCAATTCAGCATAAACAAAAAGAAGAGGCAGGCATGGAGTTATATATCGGCTATGATATTGGTTCAGTAAGTGTAAACCGGGCGGTACTAGACCGACGGCACCAGGCAATAGATGTATTGGAATACACCCGTCATCAGGGAGAACCCTTAAAGGTAATCAGAAAAGATTTAAGCCAGTTGCTGGAAAAATATGAGGGGGATAGTATCAGGGGGCTGGCTTTTACCGGTTCCGGGGGCAAAGGGGTAGCTACTGCCCTTAAAGCGGTTTTTATAAATGAGATTGAAGCCCTTATGAATGCCTGCCGCCAGTATATGCCTGATGCTTCTACGGTTATAGATATAGGGGGGCAGGATTCCAAATATATTGACCTGGCCATTGGCGATTATGCCATGAACGAACTGTGCGCAGCGGGAACGGGGTCTTTCCTGGACCAGCAGGCTTCCCGTTTCGGGTTAAGTATCGAGGAGTTTGCCCAGGTAGCCCTAAAGTCTGATAATCCGGAAACCATTGCCGGAAGATGCAGCGTATTTGCCAAGTCGGACATGATACATTTGCAGCAGGAAGCAGCCAGGGATGAAGACATAATGCTGGGCCTGTGCTATGCCATGGCCAGAAGCTTTAAGTCCGGTATAGTTAAGGGTAAGAAATTCAAGCCTCCGGTAGTATTTTGTGGAGGGGTTTCCAATAACCAGGCTATGGCGGCCGCTTTTAAGGATGTGCTGGGCTTGCCCATAACCGTGCCTGATCACAATGAATCCCTGGGGGCTATAGGCGCTGCCCTTTCTGCCATGTCCGGGGGGAAGCCGGCAGACAGGGAAAGTTTAAGGCTGCTGGATGATTATATTGCAGGACTAAAATATGAAAGGGATACCTTTGAGCCATTGTCTATACAAAAGTCAGAGCTTCCGGCCTATACCGCGGAGGAATATGAGTTTGGCACTGGTAAGGTGGATGCCTATATAGGTATAGACGTGGGATCCATAAGTACCAATGTGGTGGCTATCGACCGCCATAAAAGGCTTATTGCCAAATGTTATCTCCGTACTGCAGGCCGGCCTATTGAAGCAGTAAGGAAAGGCATTGCCATTATTGGCCAGGAGGTGGGAGATAAGATTACGGTCAAGGGAGCAGGGACCACCGGCTCCGGCCGGTACCTTATTGGTGACTTTGTGGGTTCAGACATAGTGATAAACGAAATAACTGCCCAGGCCACCGCCGCTGCTGCTATCGATAAAGAGGTGGATACCATCTTTGAAATAGGGGGCCAGGATTCCAAGTACATATCCCTGGAGAACGGGGTGGTAGTAGATTTTGAAATGAACAAGGTATGCGCCGCCGGTACCGGCTCTTTTTTAGAAGAGCAGTCAGAGAGGTTTAACCTGGCCATAGAGGAGTTTGCGCCTATAGCCCTTAAGGCTCAGAACCCCCTGGATTTGGGGGAAAGGTGTACCGTATTTATGGAGACCAATGTTTACTCGCATTACCAAAAGGGGGCCCAGGTAGATAATATACTGGCCGGCCTGGCTTACTCCATTGTAATGAATTACATAAACCGGGTAGTGGCCAGAAAAAAGATAGGCAACAAGATATTTTTCCAGGGGGCAGTGGCATTCAATCATGCGGTAGTGGCCGCTTTTGAAAAATATTTGGATACCAAGATAATAGTGCCTCCCCATCATGAAGTTACGGGAGCCATAGGTACAGCTATTGCTGCTTTAGAGCACGGCGGGGATGCTACTAATTTCAGGGGATTCGGCCCTATATCTGAGGTTAGCTACCAGCAGAAATCTTTTGAATGCAAGGGATGTGCCAATCATTGTGATATAAAGATGGTTTCCATAGAAGGAGAAAAACCCCTTTATTATGGTGGAAGATGCGAAAAGTATGAGCAATCCAATAAGGCTAAAAACGATATACCCGATTATTTCCAGGATAGGGAAGACATACTGCTGGGCACCTATAAGCCCCAGCAGAGGAAAGGGGCCAAAAGAGTAGGTATCCCCTTTACCATGCTCACCTATGAATTTTATCCTTTCTGGGGTGCTTACTTTGATAATCTGGGGCTGGAAGTGGTCCTTTCCGATAAAACCAATAAGCAGATTATAGCCAGCGGCCTTTCTTCAGTTATTGCTGAAACCTGTTTTCCCATGAAGGCCATGCTGGGCCATATCCATAACCTGCTGGACAAGGGGATAGATTATTTGTTTGTCCCTACCATCAGGGATATGCCAGCCAAACATCATGCTATCAAGGGAGACCGCACTGGAAGTTATCCCTGTCCCTTTGTACAGGGCATTCCCAGCATTGTAAAGGCAGCCATAGATTTGGACGGGGTAGAGGTATTGGATCCTATTATTAATTTTAGTTTTGAAGGTTATGCCAAATCCAGGCAGCTGCAGCAGCTGGGCCAAAAAATAGGGGGAGGCAAGGCGGCCATAAATAAGGCTATACAGGCAGCTTACCAGGCCCAGAACCAATTCTACTCTAAGCTGAGGCAGAGGGGTAATGAAGTTTTGGCTGACCTGGGCCCGGATGAGCCAGCCATAGTGGTTACTTCCCGGTCCTATAACAGCTGTGACCGCTCTATATCCATGGATATACCCAATAAGCTCAGGGATTGCGGCATGAAAGTAATTCCCCTGGATTTTCTGCCCTTGGAAACAGTGGACCTTTCCCAGCAGTGGCCCAACCTTTACTGGGAATTTGGAGACCGTATCATTAGCGCAGCCAAGATAATAAGGGAAGATGCCAGGCTTTATCCTGCTTATCTTACCAATTTTGGCTGCGGTCCTGATTCCTTTATACTGCAATATTTTGAACGGGAGATGGACAAGCCTTTCCTAAAGATTGAAATTGATGAGCATACCGGAGGGGCGGGAGTGGTTACCAGGTGTGAGGCGTTCATAGATTCCCTTAAAAACTACCGGAAGACAGCCCATACCCCCGGCCCGGAGCCTTATCTGGCCCCGGTGTCCTTTAAGAAAGGAGACAGGCGTACCCTTTATATCCCTTATATGAGTGACGGCTCTTATGCCATCCAGGCTGCTTTTAAGAGTGTGGGGATTGATTCCGAGGTAATGATTTCTGATGACGAGACCTTGGAGCTGGGACGGAGGCATACCCTGGGCAAAGAGTGCTACCCCTTCATTATTACTACCGGGGATATACTTAAAACCTTAAAATACAATGATCCTGGCCGGTGCGCATTCCTGATGCCCTTAACCTATGGGCCCTGCAGGTTTGGCCAGTATAACCAGCTGCAGAAGATAATTATTGCCGAGCAGGGCTATGAAGGGGTGCCCATAGTTTCCCCCGGGGCCCCGGAAAGCTCCCGTTTCTATGAAGAATATGATATGGATAATATCAGGGGGCTGAGGCTGCTGGGACGGGCCATGCAGGGAGTGTTTACCATGGATAATCTGGATAAAATGGCCAGGAAAGTACGCCCCTATGAAAAACAGGCTGGACAGGCTTCCAGCTTGTATGATAAATATCTTAAACAGATCATTGGTTTGCTGGAAACCCAGCCCCATAAGGCTTTGTTCGGGCAATTGGTAGACCTTTTAGCCCGGGCTCGCCAGGAATTTGAAGCGGTAGAGGTAGAAAAGGCCAAGAAGCCGCTAATCGGGGTGGTGGGAGAGATTTATGTCAGGAACCATCCTTACAGCAATAATGAGATTGTCAAAAAAGTGGAGCAGCTGGGAGGAGAGGTAGACATACCCACCATATCGGAGTGGCCCAGCCATACCACTGCTACCAGCAAGCTGGACAATTCCGTAAAACAGGCAGACCTTTGGTATAAAATATTGGGGGCAGCAGGGTTCAATTCCATTATAGGCAGAACCAATGGGGGGCTGGGCTCTTTGGTATCTGATTATGTAAAAACCATACGCTTTTATGCCCTTAACCGCCTTAACAACCGGATTATAGCTTCTTATTTGAGCAAGCTGGCCAAACCGGTGGAAGGATTTGTCCGGGATACCGATAATCATGATATTTACCATACCTGGGATGCGGCTGAACCCTATATCATAAAATGGTTCGGGGAAGCAGCCCTGAGTGTGGGGAAATCAGTTAATTGGATTGAGCAGGGTTTTGATGGAATTATCAATGTAATGCCCTTTACCTGTATGCCGGGCACCATTGTGACTGCTACTTCCAAGAGGATAAGGGAAAAATACAAGGTACCCTGGCTGAACCTGGCTTTTGATGGACTGGAGCAGGGCACTACTGAGACCAGGCTGGAAGCTTTCATGTACCAGGCCCGTCTATATGCTGAGCAAAAGGATGGCAAATAGGGGCTGATACGGTGATTTAAGCCCTTATTCATGTTAAAATAGGTACATTATGGAAGCTAGAAGCAATGGTCTGTTTATAACATTTGAAGGCCTGGATGGCTCCGGTAAGAGCACCCAGATGAAGCTGGCTGAAGACTATCTGAAATCCAAGGGGCTGGCAGTAGTATCTACCCTGGAACCGGGGGGCACTCCCATAGGGGAAAAGATAAGGGATCTTCTCCTGGACAGGGATAACTTTGAGATGTGTCCCAAGGCGGAAGTGTTTTTATTTTTAGCTTCCCGGGCTCAAATTGTATACCAGGTAATTAGGCCTGCCCTTAACCAGAATAAGATAGTGCTGTGTGACCGTTTCTTTGATTCCTCTATTGCCTATCAGGGAATAGCCCGGGGGCTGGGGCCAGAAAAGATTTTAGAGTTGAGCTTGTGGGCTACAGAAGGTCTGGTGCCCCATCTTACCTTTTTGCTTTCTGTGGGTACCCCTCAATCGGAGGCCAGGAAAAAGGCCAGGGGCGAAGGCCAGGACCGGCTGGAAGCGCAGGAAGATGATTTCAAGCAGCAGGTTTATAAAGGTTATTTGCAATTGGCCCGGCAGTTTAAGGACCGTTTTGTGGTAATAGATGGTGAAAAAAGTGTGAGCCAGGTATTCCAGCTGGTTAAGGAAAAGATAGATGAGTTGGTGGGATAAATTAAATTTTCTAAAGGACTGGCCCCAGAACCAGCTAAATTTAAAGATGCTGGCATCAATGTTGGAGGGAAAACTGGGCCATGCTTTCTTGTTTTGGGGTCCTGACCATGATTACCTGTATCAGCTGGCCTTAAGTTTTGCTGCTGCTATAAATTGTCCCCATAAAGGCTGCAGCACCTGCCAGGTCTGTAAAAATACCATAAAAGGGATACACCCCAACCTGCTTACGGTGGAAGCTGATGGAAATATCCTTACTGTAGATAAAATTAAGCAGATACAGAATTTTTGCAGCCTGACTTCTTATAACAGCCAAAAGAAGATAGTGATAGTCAAGGAAGCGGAGCGGTTAAACCAGGAAGCCTCCAATAAGTTTTTAAAAACCCTGGAAGATCCTCCCGGGCCGCAATGTGTATTTATATTGTTGTGCCAGCAGCCGGGGATGCTGCTTCCCACCATTTATTCCCGGTGCCTGGCTTTTGAGTGGTCTTTTGATATGAATGCTGAAAATGGGCAGCAGTTTGATGAGTTGGAGCTGATGGTGGAGGCAGGTATGAAAAGAATAATTGGGCAGGATATAGGGGAGGCACTAAAGCTGGGACAGAAAATTTGCGGATGGCTGGATGGCCAGGGCAGGTCCCTGGCCCAGGAGCAGAAACAGCTTAGCCCTGAAGAGGGCGGTCCTGATAAGGCCATGATTAAAAAAAAGGTATCCAGGTTAAACAGGTTGGGCATGGAAAAGGTTTTTGATATAATAGTGGCCTGGCTGGAAGATATGGTAGCGGTGGTTCTGGGGGCAGGAAGCAAAGTACTGCACTACAGCCAGAATCATGATTTTCTGGATTCCAGCCTTATAGGCATAAAAGCGGACCGGTTGCTAAACCTGTTGGAATTGGTGGAAGAAAACCGGTATTATTTGAGCCGCTCTATTAACCAGGAGCTGGCTTTGGACACAATATTTTTAGGCCTCAATGAGGCAATAAGAGGTGAAGCAAAATGAAGCCATGTATTGGCATAATATTTAGGAAGAACGGCAGGATACATTATTATGACTGCAATAGCATTTGTGTGGAAGTCGGAGACAAGGTTATATGCCATGTCAGCGACTCCATTGAAATAGGCGAGGTAGCCAACCCGGTGCAGGATGTGGATGAAGAAGGATTTTCTGAACCTTTGAGCAAGGTTATCAGGAAGGCTACCCATTATGACCTATCGGTGGATGAGATCAATAAGAATAAGGAAGCAGAAGGCAGCAAGAAATTTGAGGAGCTGGCTGCCAAGTACAAGCTGCCCATGAAGCTGGTAGATGTGCATGTCATGTTTGATAAGAGCAAGATGATCTTTTATTTTACTTCTGAAAAGAGGGTTGATTTCAGGGATATGGTAAAAGAGCTGGCCTCTACTTTTAAGATGCGCATAGAGCTGAGGCAGATAGGGGTAAGGGACGAAGCTAAGATCATTGGCGGGTTGGGACCTTGCGGCAGGAAATTGTGCTGCAAGAGTTTTTTATCCGATTTTGATTCCATTTCTATCAAGATGGCCAAGGACCAGAACCTGCCCTTAAACCCCCTCAAGATTTCAGGCATTTGCGGGCGGCTTATGTGCTGTCTCAAATATGAATACGAAGACTATGAGAAGTTTATGGATAAAGCTCCGGAGAGGGGCACCAGGGTAAGGGTAGACCAGCATTGCGGCTGTGTATGCGGTTATGAGCCGCTTAAAGGCAGTGTTATCGTAGAACTGGATAATGAGACCAGGAAAACAGTTCCCATAGACCAGATTACCGTAATAGGCAAAGCTCCGGAATCTGGGGACAGGCAAGAGCAGTAGGCAGTTTGCCGATGTAGCTCAATTGGAAGAGCAGCTCATTCGTAATGAGCAGGTTACCGGTTCAAATCCGGTCATCGGCTCCAGGAAGGAGAAGCATTGATTGTAAGGGATTTATCTTTAAAGCTGAACCAATATGTCCGTGATATGGCCGGCAAGTCTGCAGAGGGGATATTGGATTCGGTTACCATAGGGGTTCCCAAGAACAAGAAATTTGGGGACCTGTATACCAATGCGGCCATGGTCATGGCCAGGCCTTTGGGCAAAAACCCCTTAAACATAGCCCAAACCATGGTCAAGGATTTAAGTGAGGCCTGGCCCCAGGCAGAAGGCCTGGAAATTGTCAAACCCGGCTTTATCAATTTTAAGCTAAAGGACAGCTTCCTAAAGTCTTGCCTGGCAGAGATTATTACCCAAAGGGAAAAATATGGCCGCAACCAGGAAGGGGCGCAGGCAAAGGTAAATATTGAATATGTTAGCTCTAATCCTACCGGCAATCTCCATATCGGCCACGGCCGGTGGGGAGTTTTGGGAGATGTGCTGTCCAGCCTTTATGAGGCCAATGGCTACCAGGTGACCCGTGAATACTATGTTAATGATTACGGCAGCCAGATACAGAAGTTTGGCCAGTGTGCGGCCAGCCTGTATTCCCGCCATTTTGGCCGGGAACATGATTACCCTGAAGACGGTTATCCCCCGGAAGCAGTATCTGAGGTAGTAGAAAGGGTTATAGAGAGGTATGGCGACCAGTTTACAGCGGACCTGCCCCGGCTGGAAAAGGTGGCAGTGGAGACCATGATAGAGGTTATCAGGCATACTTTATCCAGCATGGGGGTTAATTTTGATGTATGGTTTAAGGAAAGCAGCCTGTATGAAAATAATAATTTTGAAAAGGTAATAGATAAGCTGATATATAAAAACCTGGCGTACCGCAAACAGGGGGCGGTATGGTTCAGGTCCAGTAATTTTGGTGATGATAAAGACAGGGTTATTATTAGGAAGGACGGCCAGCCTACCTATTTTGCTTCCGATATCATGTACCTTATCAATAAGTCAGAACGCGGATTTGATAAGATTTTCTATATATGGGGAGCAGACCATCATGGCTATGTGGATAGGCTAATGGCTACCGCCCGGGCTTTGGGCCTGGATGATATGGAGGTAATAATTATAATAGGCCAGCTGGTAAAGCTGGTAAAAAGCGGGCAGCTGGTTAAGATGTCCCGGAGGAAAGGCAAGGTCTACACTTTAGCTGATTTGATTGAAGAAGTAGGCCCGGATGCGGTTAGATATTTTTTCGCTGCCAATTCCTTTGATACCTCTATGGATTTTGATATTGATTTGGCTTTGGAGAAGTCCAGCCAGAACCCGGTTTATTATGTCCAGTATGCCCATGCCAGGATAGAGAGCATACTTAAGAAGGTGGGCACCAGGCAGTTGGAGGATGTGGATTGCAGCCAGCTGCAATTGGAGTCAGGGGCGGAAAGGGAAATAGCCAAGAAACTGGTATTTTTCCCGGATGAAGTATATAACGGATGCGCTAATAATTCCCCTTATTTCTTAACCCAGTACCTTTATGGGCTGGCTACTGATTTTCACTATTTCTATAACCATTACCGGGTTATGGAAAATGAGGGGATAAACCAGTCCCGTTTAGGGCTGGTGCTGTTAACCAAACAGGTATTGTTAAACGGGTTGGAAATGCTGGGCATTAGCGCTCCTTCCCAAATGTAATAATATACGAGAAGGCAGGATTTTATGTTATTACCTATTACTGCGGTCATAGATGATGGTGGGATGCTGCATATAGGCGGATGCAGTGCAAAAAGTTTGAAGGAAAAGTATGGCACCCCCCTATATATTATGGATGTGGCTACTATCAAGAAACAATGCACAGATTATATTTCCAATTTTACCTTTGATGATTTACAAGCAGAGATTATCTATGCCTCCAAGGCTTTCAGCAGCCTGGCCATATGCCAGCTGGTAGCTTCCCAGGGGTTAAGTGTGGATGTGTCTACCGGAGGGGAGCTTTATATGGCTTTGGCCAGCGGCTTTGATCCGGCCAAAATTTATTTCCATGGCAATAACAAATCATGCCAGGAAATAGAATATGGCCTGGAGAGCAATGTGGGCACTTTTATTGTAGACAACTTGGAAGAGCTGGATCTATTGGCCCGGATGGCCCAGGAGAAAGGCAAAAGACAGAACATATTTTTAAGGATTACTCCGGGAATCAAGGCTTCCACCCATGAGTATATCCAGACCGGTAAAATAGAATCCAAGTTTGGATTTGGGATCCATAAATCCATCGCCAGCCAGGCGGTGAAGCAGGCCTTAAGTTACGGCAGCCTGAACCTGTCCGGCCTGCACTGCCATATCGGTTCCCAGATCTTTAATCTTTCCAGTTATGAGAAACTGATAGACGTAATGCTTAAATTCATGCATTCGGTAAATAATTCTTGGGGGGCCGGACTGGGGCAGCTAAACATAGGGGGAGGATTGGGTATTAGCTATACCCGCCATGATAAGCCTCCCGCCATTGCTGATCTGGCTCAGCTGGTCCATCATGCAGTTTTAAAATATGGGGCCAGGCATGGGGTTAAATTAAAGAAGATTTACCTGGAACCGGGAAGGTCGATTGTGGGCAATGCCGGGATTACCCTGTATGAAGCAGGCACCATAAAGCAGATCCCCCATGTAAAAAATTATTTATCAGTAGATGGGGGGATGTCAGATAATATCCGCCCCATTCTATATCAGGCTAAATATGATGCTTTTTTGGCTGAAAGGATGAAGGACAGCACCCCGCAAGCTGCTTATACCATTGTAGGCAAGCATTGTGAGAGCGGGGATATCCTGATAGAGAACATAGATTTGCCAATTGTAAACAAAGGTGATTTAATTGCAGTTACAGCCACCGGCGCGTACTGTTATTCCATGGCCAGCAATTATAATGGGCAGACTAAGTGTGCGGTGGTAGCAGTGGAAGAGGGCGCCAGCTGGCCTTGGATAGAGAGACAGACTTATCAAGACTTGGTAGCCCATAACAAGGAGCTATATGAATCAAAATAATTACCAGCAGGTTAATATTGGAATAATAGGATTTGGCTATATTGCCAGTGAGGTTTATTCCTTAATCTACAGCCAGGCCGATTATATATCCAAAAAGATTGGCAGAAAGCTTAATATCAGCCGCATAGCTGAAAAGGATAAGCAGAAGCTGAAAGGCAATATTCCCGGCCTGTCTTCAGTGGAGATAACCAGGGATGCTAATGATATAATTGAAGATGATAGTATTGATATAGTAGTGGAGCTTATAGGGGGCATTGTTCCCGCCTATGACTTTGTATCTAAAGCCCTAAGCCGGGGCAAGTATGTGGTAACTGCCAATAAGGACCTGATTGCCAATAAGGGCAAAAGGCTGTACGAGCTGGCCCAGGATTCCAATGTGGACATACTGTTTGAGGCCAGTGTAGGGGGAGGTATACCTATTATAGGGCCCATGAAATCATCCTTAGCTTCCAATAATATCCAAAAGATCGTGGGAATTTTAAACGGAACCACCAATTATATCTTGACCAGGATGGAAAAGGAGGGCTTGTCTTTTGCCGATGCCCTTAAGATGGCCCAGGATTTGGGTTATGCTGAAAAAGCTAATCCCTCTGCCGATATCGAGGGTTATGATGCTGCCTGCAAGCTGGCCATACTGTCTTCCATTGCCTTTAATTCCAGGGTGGTAATGGATGATGTTTACCGGGAGGGCATTACTTCCATTACTATTGACGATATAAATAATGCCCGGGAGATGGGTTACCGCATTAAATTATTGGCTATAGGCCAGGAGAAAGATTCGGTCATCAGCGTGAAGGTACATCCTGCCCTGATACCGGTTAACCATATTTTGGCTTCTATTGAGGACACTTACAATGCTGTATACGTATACGGCAATTATGTGGGGGAAATAATGAGTTACGGCCGGGGTGCCGGGGATAAGCCTACTGCCAGTTCAGTGGTGGGGGATATTATAAAGGTGGCCCGCCACCTGGACAGGGACCGTAAAGGTCCTATTTATGGCTGCAGCTGCTTTGAGGATAAGAAGCTAAAGGCTATTGATGAAGATATCAGTAAGTTTTATTTATTGGTTGATGTGGAAGACAGGCCGGGAGTCCTGGCCAACATAGCCAGGGTATTCGGGGATTATCAGGTAAGCATAAAATCCATGATCCAGAAACAGTCAGACCTGGATAATACGGCCCGGCTAATATTTATTACCCATGAAGTATTAAACAGGAACCTGTACCAGTCCATTAAAGAGGTTTCCCGGCTGGATGTAGTACATAAAGTGCTAAATGTCATCAGGGTAGAGGACTTGAGCTGATGGACCCTATCCGGTACAAAAGTACCAGAGGCGGAGAAGAGGTAAGCAGCGTTCAGGCCATTTTAGATGGAATCGCCCCTGACGGGGGGCTTTATGTACCTACCGGTTTTCCCTCTTGGGGGCCTCGTTTGGGTCAGCTGGCTGAATTGGACTACCGTCAGCTGGCAGCTGAGGTTTTGGGCAGTTTTTTTGCAGATTTCAGCCTGGAAGAAATACAGGCTGCAGTTAATGCTGCTTATGATGACAAATTTGACCATCCTTGTTTTGCCCCCTTGGTTGAAAAGGGTGGTTACTTTTTTTTAGAGCTTTTTCACGGACCTACCCTGGCTTTCAAGGATATGGCCCTATCGGTGCTTCCCCACCTGGTGCAACTGGCCAGGACCAAGCTGGGGCGCAAAGATGAGCTGGTTATATTGACTGCTACCTCCGGGGATACGGGAAAGGCTGCCCTGGAGGGTTTTGCTGATGTAGAGGGAACCAGGATCATTGTTTTTTACCCCCAGGAGGGGGTCAGCAAGATACAGGAAAGACAGATGGTAACCCAGAGGGGTGAAAATACCCATGTAGTGGCTATCCGGGGAAACTTTGATGATGCCCAGGGGGGAGTCAAGGAGGCTTTCTCGGACCAACAGTTCAGGAGCCTGGCCAAAAGAGCCGGTTTTTCCTTTTCTTCTGCTAATTCCATTAATATAGGGAGGCTTATTCCCCAGGTGGTATATTACCTATACTCTTACCTGGAGCTGTTAAACAGGGGCAGGATTAAGGAAGGGGAAGAGATCAATGTATGTGTTCCTACCGGTAACTTTGGCAATATCCTGGCCGCTTATTATGCCCGGCAGTGCGGGGTTCCCCTGGGGAGGCTAATCTGTGCCTCCAATATTAATAATGTGCTTTATGACTTTATAAATAGCGGCACCTATGATAGAAACCGCCAGCTAAAGCTTACTTCATCGCCTTCCATGGATATATTGGTTTCCAGCAATCTGGAAAGGCTGCTGTATCATATAAGCGGGGAAGATGCCGTAATGGTAACCAGGCTGATGGAAAATTTGGCAAATGAAGGCAGCTATTCCATAAGCCCAAAGATGAAGGACAGTTTGGCTGATTTTTATCCGGGTTTTGCTACCGAAGCAGAAACCAGGGAGGCTATAGCTTCAGCTTACCAGGAGCTTGGCTACCTGATTGATACCCATACTGCAGTTGGTTTTAGTGTATGCCGGCAGTATGTACAGGAGGGCAATAGCGGTATTAATATTATTGTTTCTACTGCCAGTCCTTTTAAATTTCCAGCAGAAGTGCTAACTGCTATTGGGGCTCCGGCCGGCTGCACAGATGAACTACAGCTAATAGACCGGCTGGCTGAGGTTACCGGAGTTACCGTACCCCAGAATTTAAGAAATTTAGCCCAGCTGCCGGTAAGGCATACTGCCGTCTGTTCCCAGGCCGGCATAAGGCAGCAGATTAAAAGTATATTGGGTATAGAGGCCCTGCAATGAAGTATGCAATCATTTTGATGGACGGGGCTGCCGGTTATCCTTTGGAGCAGCTGTCAGGCAAAACCTGCCTGCAGGCGGCCCATACCCCTAACTTGGATTATTTGGCTAAAAAAAGTTTGCTGGGCATGGTTAGGACGGTGCCGTTAGGACTGGAACCTGGTAGCGATGTGGCCAATCTTTCTGTTTTGGGCTATAATCCGGCGGCCTACCATACCGGCAGGTCTCCCCTGGAGGCAGCCAGCATTGGCCTAGACTTGGCAGCTGATGAAGTTGCTTTCCGCTGTAATTTGGTTACTTTAAGCCAGGCTGATAGCTATGCCCGCCGGCAGATGCTAGACCATAGTGCAGGAGAGATCACCACCCAGGAAGCCAGCATTTTGATAAAGGATTTGGCCCAGGTGCTGCAAAGGGACGGTTTGAATTTTTATCCCGGGGTAAGCTACCGCCATATAATGGTGCTAAAAGGCGAAGAAAAAAAGGTAAAGCTTACTCCTCCCCATGATATACTGGGCAAGGTTGTTGGCCCCTTTCTGCCCCAGGGCCGGGGTGGGGATATGCTATTGGGGCTGATGGAAAAAAGTGTAGGGATTTTAAGCGGGCACCCCCTTAATATCCAGCGGGAAAAACAGGGATTAAGGCCGGCCAACTCCATCTGGATCTGGGGCCAGGGCAAAAAACCCAGCCTGGATTCTTTTTATAAGAAATACGGTTTGACCGGTGCGGTCATATCTGCAGTGGATTTGATTAACGGCATAGGCATATGTGCGGGGCTCATACCGATAAAGGTAGAAGGGGTTACCGGCAATCTTCATACCAATTATAAAGGGAAGTATGAAGCAGGGGCAGAGCAGTTAAAAAAAATGGATTTGGCTTATATACATATTGAGGCTCCGGATGAATGCGGGCATCAGGGTGATATCCAATGCAAGCTAAAGGCCATCGAACTAATAGACCAGCAGGTGATAGGGCCCCTGTATGAGGGCTTAAGTGAGCTGCAAATTCCTTTCAGGATGATGGTTCTGCCTGACCACCCTACCCCTATTGCCTTAAGGACCCATAGCGGAGAGCCGGTGCCTTTCTTAATTTATGACAGTTCGGATCCCAGGCAGGACAGCCAGGCAGCCTATGATGAATTCTGGCCGGCAAAACATGGAATTAAGGTGGAGGAAGGCCATAAGCTTATGGATATTTTTATAGGAAGGCAATATGGATAGAAAATACATGGTATCAGTTAAGGCCTGTGCCAGTTCGGCTAATATGGGGCCTGGTTTTGACCGGGCAGCCATTGCTTTGGATATCTGGAATTATTACCGGGTTTTAGGGTTCAGGCCTGAATTTGAGCTTAGGGATTTAAAATCAAACCAGAAGTACAGTGGCGGGGAAAGCCTTTTGGTAAAATCCATATTACATACCCTCCAGGTTTGCGGGAAACCGTCCAGCCAAGGCCTGGCGGTGGAATATGAGGAAAATATCTTGCCGGGTGGAGGCTGGGGCAGCAGTGCAGCCCAGATAGTGGCAGGCATAATACTGGCTGACCGGTGTTACGGTTTAGGACTGGCTTCAGGCATAATGCTGGATATTGCCCAGGCCTTAGAGAGGCATCCTGACAATGTAGCGGCAGCCCTGGGAGGAGGAATGGTGGTATGTTACCGGAAAAAGGGTAAATTTTATTACCAGAAAATGGCTGTAAGCCCTCACCTGGAGGTGCTTCTGTTTGTGCCTCACAGCAAAATTGTAACTGAACAGGCCAGGGACCTTATTCCGGATAAGGTGCCCATAGATGATGCCGCTGATAATATCGCCAATTTTTGCCTGCTGGCCAATGCCTTAAGGAAAGGCGATATCTGCCAGGCGTCATTATTTATAAAGGACAGGCTTCACCAGCCATACCGGGCCAAGATTTATCCTTTCTCCATGGACCTGGTAAAAAGGCTTAATACCGATTACCAGATACCGGCAGCAATAAGCGGCTCCGGCCCTTCGGTGATAGCTTTTATATCCAAGCACAGCGGGGTGGAAAAAAATATGAGGTTTGAGGGTTTTGACCTGGTTAAAACCAATATCAGCTTCGATGGAAGCATGACTTATTAGCCCTGGCTTGGATTAAAATGCATAAGGGGACAACCTTCTTTTTTTTAGGTACAATAATATAGGATTAAGATATTAACTAAGGCAAAATGGCTAAAATGAGTACAGGGAAAATTGTAGGTATAGTAATCGGCAGCCTGCTGCTCTTGTTTTTGTGCTCAGCATCTTGTTTTGCCCTGGGGTTTTTCTCTTCTATTTTTTCCGGCAGCCCTGCAGCGGGGGGAAATATATTTCAGATAAATATTGAAGGAGTAATTTCAGCTTCCCCGGCTAGCCTGCTAAGCGGGCAGGCTACTACTCCTGAACAGTTTATGGCCCAGCTGGATAAGGCTGAAAAAGATCCTTCCATAAAAGCCGTACTGCTAAGGATAAACAGCCCTGGAGGCAGCCCTGCTGCCTCTCAGGAAATTTTTGAGCAGGTTGGCAGATGCAGTAAACCGGTAGTGGTATCCGTGGCAGATACTTGTGCTTCAGGAGCTTATTATATTGCCTGTGCCGCCGATGTTATAGTAGCTTCCCGCTCTTCTTCAGTGGGCAGCATTGGGGTAATTTTACAGGTAGCCAACCTGGAAGGGCTGTATGATAAGCTGGGCATAGAATACACCACTGTCAAACAGGGAAAATACAAGGACATCGGAAGTTCCAGCCGGGAAATGACTTCTGAAGAGAAGCAGATGCTGGAAGAGCAAACCTATAAAATCTATAACCAGTTTATAGAGGATGTTGCCGGCAGCAGGGGCCTAAAGCTGGAGCAGGTAAAAGAACTGGCTACCGGATGGACTTATATCGGTACCGAGGCTTTAGAGCTGGGCCTGATTGATAAATTGGGCAACTACAAAGATGCCATAGATGAGGCAGCCAGGCTGGGTGGTATTAAGGGGGAGCCCGTGGTTAGCGGAAGGCAGCAGTTTTCCTGGCTGGACATGGTATTAAGTTATTATTCGGGGGGCTTATCGCCCCGTTTTGCAGAAATCCCCCAGTGGGATACCTATATCTACAGGTAGCTTCAATATTGCTATAATATTGATAACAGGCGGCCGGCCTGGCAGTATAATGTTATGCTGCCAGGCTATCTTCTAATAAATCTTTTAGAAAATTTCCTTATGAATATTATTATTTAAATAGTAGACATTTAATTAACAATTAGTTATTATATTTTATGTATTAATTATTAGTAATAATATTTATACTTTAAATGAAAGATTTTAAGGAAGTTTGTAATTCACTGGCTTTTCCCTTGTTTGTAATAGATGATAAAGCTAAAATCCTGTTTGCCAATAGGGCTGCCTGCCGTAAATGGTCCAGGAGTTTTGATGACGGACAAAAACCTGCCTTTTTTATGGATTTGTTTGAGGAAAGTTGTGCTTTAGTGGTAAAGGATGTGCTTCACCACGTAAGTTCCACTGGCCAGCCTGAAACCATAAGCTGTGAAATGACAGCGGGATCAGAAATTTGTAAAGTGGTTATAAGTTTGGGATTAATGGATTCACCTGGCCGCTTTACCGCTACTATTTTAGATCCAAGCCTGGCCGGGGAGGAAAGGGAGCAGCTATATTACCGCCTGGGGTTTGAGATAATGATTTCCAGGTTATCCCAAGAATTCATATCTTCCAGCAATCAGGGAATTGAAGCCAGAATACAAAGGGTGTTCCGGTTGTTAGGCCCTTACCTGGGGGCAGAACGGATACTCCTGTATCTTCTAAGTAAAAGCGGCAGCCGGTGGATAAAGTCTGCCGGATGGGGGGCAAAACTAGCCCAGGCAGGACATATGGATAGGACTAGGTACAGTTGGTGGTTTGACCAAATAAAAGGAATGGAAACGGTAAAGATAAACAATATCCGTGACCTTGGCCAGGATGCTGAGGCGGAAAAAAGGCTCTTTGCCAGGCAGGGGGTTAAATCATTGCTGGCTGTTCCCCTGGTCTTAAATAATGAAGTAAGAGGCTTTATGAGATTTGATTTTTTAGCCTTTAACCGGTGTCCAAATACGGACCAGGTGTATCTAGTAAAGATGGTCAGCGAAGCTGTAGCTAATTTTACTGAAAGGCTAAGGCTGGAAACCATGATAGAAAGAAATAGGAAGCTTTACCACAGTTTCCTGGAAAATACTATGGACATGGTGTTCCTAAAGGATAAGAATTTCAAATACCTGATGGTTAACCAGCCTATGGCTGATTTCTACCGGAAACAGCAATCAGAAATAGAGGGAAAAACTGATTTTCAATTAATGAGCCCTAGAGAAGCCAGGCAGTGCAGGAAATCAGATATAAGGGCCCTGGAATCCAGTAAAGTGGTGGCCACCATAGAGAACGTAGGGGATAAGATTTATGAGACCAGGAAATTTAAAATAGCAGATCCGCAGGGCCAGGTTCTAATTGGGGGCTATATCCGGGATGTGACTGAGGAAAATAATATGATGGTCAAGCTCAGGGAAAGTGAAGAAAAATACCGTTTAATTGTAGATAACCAGACCGAGCTTATTGATAAGGTTGCTCCTGACGGTACCCTTTTGTATGCCAGCCCTTCCTATTGCAGGTTCTACCGCAAGAAAAAAGAAGAATTAATAGGTTCTAATTTTGTACAGCACCTGGACTCCAAACAAAGGGATAAGATTAAGAAATTATTTTTAAAGGCTATCCGTCCGCCATATGTTTCCTCATCCCTGGAGCAGGTAGAAATAGGGGGGCAGCAAAAATGGGTGTCCTGGATAAATAAGGGAGTGTTGGATAACCAGGGCAGGCTGCTGTATGTAATAGGATCAGGCCGGGATATTACCGAACAGGTAAAAACCGAAAAGCAGAGGGAATTTTTGTCCCTTCATGACAGCTTTACCTCCCTTTACACCCGTAACTTTTTTTTGGCAGAACTAAAAAGGGAGGATGAGCTTAAAAATTATCCCTTGACCGTTATACTGGGAGACATAAACGGGCTGAAGCTGGTTAACAGCAGTTTTGGGCAAAAAGAAGGAGACCGTATTATCCTGGGGGTTTCTAATGCTATTAAAGCCACTCTTAGAAAAGATGAAATTATTGCCCGGTGGGGAGGAGATTCATTTGCCATACTGCTATCAGGAACCGGGGAAGCCCAGGCAGAGAAGATTATTGCCAGGATAGACAGGCGCATAGCCCGGCAGGATTTCGTGGTGCCGGTAACCATATCTTTCGGTGTTTCCACCAAGACTGGTGATACAGAAAGGGTTAACTTAATCAGGGATGCGGAAGATAAGTTGATGGGCAAGAAGCTGTTTAATAAATCCAGCTCCCATAGCGCGATTATCACTTCATTGGAGAGGGCTTTAAAGGAAAGGGATTATGAAACTGAAGAGCATGTAAAGAGGATGAAGGTCTACAGCCAAAAACTGGGCCAGTCCCTGGGACTGTCAGAAGATAAGCTGAACCATCTTCTGCTGTTAGCCACCCTGCATGATATTGGGAAAATATCCATACCGGACAATATAGTGCTAAAACCGGGCCGTTTAACCTCGCAGGAATGGAAGATAATGAAGACCCATGCTGAGATTGGGTTTCGTATTGCTGAGGCCAGCCCTAATTTAAACCATATTGCCCAGGCTATATTGCATCATCATGAGAAATGGGATGGGTCCGGATACCCGGATGGCTTTTCTGGAAAAAAAATCCCTTTGCTATCCAGGATTATTGCTGTAGTGGATGCCTATGATGCTATGACCCATGACCGCCCTTACAAAGGGTCCATGAGTAAAAAAGAGGCCATAGAGGAGCTTAAAAGGTGCTCCGGGAGCCAATTTGACCCTAAAATAGTCCGGGAATTTATCAAGATTTTGAAATAAAAAAAATATTAGACAAAATTTGGCGGTTGTGCTATATTGCAATTTACCTTGAAAATTAAATATGGCCAAAAAGCCGTTGAGCAGAAGTAGTAAGCACCATGCGGCATACAGAGAGCCACTAGCAGGTGAGAAAGTGGCTGCAGTGCAGGTAGCTGAATGGGTCTGTGAGGCGCCCGGCTAAAATCTTGGAGAGAGTAAGTCGGGACGGGTTCCTCCGTTATCATAGGATAGGGTATTATAATGTACCTGATGAGAGCACTTCAGCCGTGAGCCTGAAGTGAAGTAGAGTGGCACCGCGAGAATTAACCTCTCGTCTCTACCGTTAGTAGAGATATGAGAGGTTTTTTTATTTTACTTAAAGAAAGACATTCTATAAAAAGAAAAGATAAAAAAAATTAAATTGTCAAAGAACTTAAAAAATATAAATATTTTCAAAAATTTGCTCTTTGAAAACTAAATAAAGCTAAGCAGCATTTTTTAAAGACATA